>JBFEYF010000334.1:0-1510 GCA_041562295.1 Sulfurimonadaceae bacterium | reverse complement strand
TATCGACGACACAGAGGCAGTTACAGCTGTCCTGAACCTCTTTCAGTGCTTCCAAAACAGGAGCATCCGCCAAAATCGTACTGATATGATCGATTTTGAGTGTTTCTATAGGTGCTGTAAAATCTACCCGCTCGACTTTAAAACGGATCAGGTCCGTCGCCGTGATCAGTCCAAAGCGCCGGGCAGTTCCCTCGATGACAACAATATCCCGGACATTGTAACGGTCCATCAGTTCAACCGCATCGTTTAGACTTTGATCGTTTTGAATGGTTATGACATCTTTGGAGGCGATATCTATGACTTTTGGGAACTTCATAATCACTCCTGTATATATATTTATTATATATCAAGTCACGTTAGAAGTTTCTGTAAAAAAAAAGCGGTGGGTCAGCCCGGCGCGTAAAGCGCCCCAGACTATTTATATTGAGGTTTCGGAGTCGTTGCCGTTGAAGCAGGAAGTTCTGGATAGATAACTTGGGGCTTTTTGCCTTCAAGTGCATTGAAGAATGTCGCAATGAGTTTTGCCTCTTCATCAGAGATCTTTGTACCCAGTTGAATACGTCCCATCTCCTGGATCGCTTCTGTCAGGCTCCATACCTTACCGTTATGGAAATAGGGTGCTGTCTGTGTGATGTTACGCAGTGTCGGAACTTTTACCATACCGTTTTTATCACCTTTGAAATCGCCTACGTCGTTGTATTTGTAAGTACCTGTGATATTAAATGCCTGCATGGAGCCGCCGATGCCGATTCCTGTATGACACGTCGTACACCCTTTGTCGATAAAGAGGTTCAGACCTTTTTTCTCATCTTTGCTCAGAGCGTTCTTCTTACCGTTTAAGAAAGCGTCAAAACGTGAGGGTGTGACCAAAGTACGTTCGAAAGTCGCGATCGTGTCTGTCACTTTTTCGAAAGTGATTTTGACACTCTTGCCGTACGCCTTTTTAAATGCAGCGACATACTCAGGCATCGATGTAACCGTATTTACGACATGATCTTTGGTCGCAGCCATCTCGGGACCCGCCTGGATCGGACCTTGGGCCTGATCTTCAAGATGCGGACTGCGTCCGTCCCAAAACTGGCGTGAAAAGAAAACCGCATTGTAGACAGTCGGTGAGTTCAGGTGGTGCGGGTTTGCCGTCCATGCATGACCGATAGCCGCCTCTACACCGTCTACACCGCCTGTCGCCAGGTTGTGACAGCTGTTACAGCTGATAAATCCGCTTTTTGAAAGACGCGGTTCAAAAAAAAGTTTTTTACCCAGTTCCACTTTGGCTTTAGTGATCGGGTTTTTGGGGTTATCGATCAGTTTGTTTAACTTGGCTGTGCTAGACGGGATAGCTTCCAGACCGCTGTTTTTGGCCTTCTCCTGTAAAGAGCCGGCAAGCAGTGTTGATGTGAGTGTCAACATGACAAGAGCAGTTTTCATTTCAATCCTTTTTGTGGAAATTTTTCCTAATTGCATTATATTCCCCGGCGCATTAAAAGAAAATAATTATTATTTAACTATT
>JBFEYF010000333.1:0-1514 GCA_041562295.1 Sulfurimonadaceae bacterium | reverse complement strand
TTGCTGTTATCGTAAAGACGCTGATGGATCTTCTCTTCTTCTTTGTAATGCTTGAGCTGTTCCTTATAGCTTTTCATACGCAGGCTTTCGATCTTGCTGTCGATGTGGATCAACTCTTTATTGATCACCTTCTTCTCGTCGTTTTCATCCAGTTTTACGATTTCACCCGCCGCCTGGGCATAGATAGTATACGCATGGACCGGCTCGATAGTCGCCATATAGCTTTTAGCAAAGCCCCACGTCAGGAGTGTAAAAAAGATTAAAAATATACGCATCAGCTATCCTTTTTGAGTTTGTGTAAAAATGCATAGAGCGCCGGAAGATAAAGCAGATTCAAAATCGTCCCCCACAAAAGTCCGAAGCCCAAAGATATCGCTAGCGGCTGCAAAAAGATCCCCTGCCCCGACGGGTAAAAGATCAGTGTCGACAGCCCCAAAAGTGTGGTGATCGAGGTGATCAGAATGGGGCGTACACGAAGACGTACCCGTTCATAAAACTCCTCTAACGTCCGGGTATGCTTGAGAAAATCCAGCATCACGATTCCGTCATTGATCACGACACCGGCCAAGCCCAAAAGCCCGATAATCGAGGGAAACGTCAGGTTCATTCCCATGATAAAGTGTCCCACCAAAGCACCCAGCACGGTAAAAGGAATGACCGAAAGGATGATAAATACCATCTTAAAGGAGTTGAAGTTGATCAGCAGTACGATAAAGATCAAAAAGATCGCCAAGATGGAGGCGCGTCCCATCTCACCAAGCATCTCCTGGCGTCTTTCACTCTCACCCCGCACGATGATATAGACACCCTCTTTTTCCACCTCTTTGAGTACCGGCTGGATCGTCTGAAGCACCTCCCCCGCCGTCACTTTGGCCGTATCCACATTGGCGTAGATGCTTTTGAGTGTCTTCAGATCCGTTTTTTCGATCTTGGCAAAGTTCTCATCGATTCTGAAATCAACGACGTCACGAAGTGCGACTTTTTTCTCCCCTACCGTCAGCTGAAAATTTTGCAGACTCTCTAAAGAGTCCTTCTGTTTACTCTTTGTCACGATCTCCACAACACCGGTACGATCCAGCGTGACACTTTGCATCTTCTCCAGATAGTAGTGTGAAAGCGTCTGGGCGACGCTGCGTTCGGTCAATCCCAAAGAGGCTCCGTAGCTGTTGATCTTGAAACGGTACTCTTTTTTATCCAACTTTGCATTATCACTGATATCCACAACTCCATCAATCTCTCCCAAAGCCTTTTTTATAAAGTGCAGCGAACGCATCATCGCCTGGCTGTCGGTCGATTCTAAATTAAGCTCGATGTCGGTGCGTACCACGCCGTGTCTTTTACCCAAAATATTAAGGTCTGTTATTAGCGGATCATGCTGTACCCCGGAAAGCGCTTTTCGCAGTCTCCTTATCAGCTTGTTGCTTTTGACACTGCGTATCTTCTCAGCCTGTTCAAAATCAAACGAGAGGGTAAATATCGGGTTGAGATAGTTTTGAATCCAGTTATCCTCGTCA
>JBFEYF010000332.1:0-1522 GCA_041562295.1 Sulfurimonadaceae bacterium | reverse complement strand
GCAGTGTCAGACGGTCGCTTATTTCAAAAGATTTTTTCATATAGGCGACAACAAGGTTTGGCTGCTTATGGGGTTCGACTTCAATCCCCTTATCGGGATCGTGGATCTCTTCGCTGCCAAAACTGTAGCTGTTCTCACCCCGTAAGAACTCTATGCCAAAACCGTAGTAGCTGTCCGCAGGGAGGGTATAGTGAAACGCGATCCCTTTTTCAAGCAGGTTGTGTTCACCAAAGAGCGCTTCATAGACCAACGGCTGGGACGTAAAGCTCCAGTAGTGGTGGTGCTGTGTATTGAGGCGTCCCAGGTTACTGTAAAACTTCCCGGCCTTGATTCCGACGGGAAGTCTTTTGGTCACAAAGAAGGCTTCCTCGATTTCGATACTGTTTTCGGTCAGATGAAAGACCGAGAAGAGGTCAAAGTAGGGATCGACGGTAGAACTGAGGCTCAGTTCTGCATAGTTAAAGTTAAATCCTTCCAAGCTATTGAGTGCAGTGTGGTCATGCTCATGAGCTTCGCTTTGGGCATGCGTAAAGCCGGGTATTTCAAAGAGTTCACGATCTTGGTGATCAGAATCCATAGTCACAATGCTCATATCAGTGATCATCGAGATATCAATAAGTGATCCGCTTTTTCGGATGACGTCGGCATAGAGAGATAGAGAGAGCAATAGTGTCATAGGTACTATTTTTTTCAACACGGAAAATCCTTTAGATAATAAAAAATGTTTTTACAATGGTAATAGAGAGAGGTTCTAAAGGAGTGAAGGGGGTGCGCGGCTTCTTAGGGCAGTTGCAGCGGCATAGGGTATGTAAACTTTTGCATGGAGAATAGGTTCATCAATGAATGCGATCTCAAAAGAGGGCGCAGCCAGTTCCGGTGCAGGCGGGGAGGTCTCATAAAGCAGATGCAAGACCATACACTCTTGATCATGGTCGATCTGTGTATCATGGGTATGGAATGCTCCCTGGATAAACCAAAAAAGAAGAATGGGTACCAGCAGAAGGCTTTTTAGTCCATGGGTTTTGAGTTTCATCGAGCGCATTGTACTTGAATTGATAAGAAATATCAACTATGCCTTTTTGTAGACACGGTCGCTCCGCGGCAATGCGGCGGTTTAGTTGGGTAATCCGTCATCATAAAGATCAAAGATACGGATATCATGCTGGTGCATATGGGCCTTTAGCTGAGAGGGAGGGATGTTGATAAACTTTTTAAAGACCTTGTTCATATGGGACTGATCGAAAAAGTCATATTTGATATCCTGAAAAGTGTAACCGTGTTCTTTGAGATTATGAAAGATTTTAAAAAACTTCGAGATCAAAATATACTCTTTGGGCGTATGCCCTACGATCTTTTTAAAATCGCGTTCGAGTGTCGTACGGCTGTAGCCGAACTTTTTCAAAAGCTCCATCACCTGAAGGTTTTTGTGACTCTTTTCGATTGTCTGCAGTATCTGTATAAACTCTTTTTTAATGGGTTTGCCGTTTTTTTTCATCTGTATCAGTTGCTGATCGATAAAATC
>JBFEYF010000331.1:0-1543 GCA_041562295.1 Sulfurimonadaceae bacterium | reverse complement strand
GTATCCAAAAAAGCGTATGGCACAGATAAATCGGGCCGGTTCAAACTGATGTATAATAGTGCTATCTTTAAAGCCAAGGAGCTTACATGTACCGATATCTATATACTGCTGCAGCGGCGGCGCTTTTAGCATTGACAGGCTGCAGCGACAGATCTGAGGAGAAGGCGGCACTAACCCAGGAGGTCACTGCGGCAAGCACGGCGCAGACTATCGCACCCGGTATGCAGCTGAGTGCCGCTGACCGCATCCCCCAGGCCGAAGCCGCCTTTTTAGAGAAGATCAAAAGCAGCGTCAGCTCAGGCAACAAGGCGGGGTTCAAAGCGCTCTATGCCCTTGAAGGTGCCGATCCCCGGTACGTGGCGATGACCGACTCTATCTTCAGCAGCAACTGGACCAAGTTTCCCGATGATATCACCTACGAGATCCAGCCCAATCAAAAAGCACAACAGCACGGCATCACCTTCACGGTCCCCTATTTGGGAGATCTAATCATCACACTTAAGAATAAATACGGAACATCCCGGACGAAGATCCCCGTCGGTATCAGGGAGGGCGTCTACTACCTGACACTGGCTGCCAAAAAGTAGCCTCTTTAGCTCCTACTTGCTGGAGGTAAAGAGCGTCCCTTTCTCCTGAACACCCTCAAGCAGAAAGCTCTTTGCCGATGCCAGGTCAAAACCGTTGCACAAAAACATCTCCAGATCGTGTTCCATGATATAGTGGGCCGCTTTGAGTTTGGTCACGATGCCGCCCGATGCGAATTTGGAGTTGGGGGTAAACTCCTGGTCTAACTCATCCTCGCTTAGTTCCGTTACTATTTTTCGTATCTTTGCATCCGGGTTCTCTTTGGGGTTGGAGTCATAGTAGCCGTCGATGTCGCTTAGGATCACCAGCAGATCCGCACTCGCATAGTAGGCGACATGCGCCGAGAGCTGATCATTATCCCCGAAAAGCTGCTCCGGCGTCGTCGAGATATCGTTCTCGTTGACAATGGCCAAAATGTCGTTTTTAAACGTCCTCTCGATGATCTCCTGAAAGATCTGTTTATGCGGCGGTGAGTTGAAATCATCCTCGGTCATCAGGATCTGGGATATCGTCACATCAAAGATATCAAACAGGCTCTTATAGGAGCTCATCAGTATCGGCTGTCCCAAAGAGGCCAACACCTTTTTACTGGTAGGGATGCTTTTATTGAGTTTGACGGCTGTGTATCCGGCCGCCACGGCACCCGAAGTGACGAGTATGACTTCATACTTTTTTCGCAGTTGCACGATGAGGGAGACGAGATTGAGCATCCTCTCGCTTGCGATGTTATCACCCTCGATCAAAACGCTGCTGCCGACTTTTATAACGATGCGTTTCATACGCTCTTCCTTTTTATCTCTATAGGCCGTGCATTATAACATGTCACCCTTTTTACCTGCTTTCAACCTCTGTTTGCAGATACTCCATCTATAAGATATAATTATGCAAAAAGGAGTTATTGAATGATAAAAACAGTACTTGCTATACTCACCCTTTCGACCCTGCTCTTTGCACTCTC
>JBFEYF010000330.1:0-1554 GCA_041562295.1 Sulfurimonadaceae bacterium | reverse complement strand
CCCTCTGTAGAGCTCTTTAAGTTCAAGGTTTCCGCTAAAGGGAACTCTCAGTACCGGAGTGTCGATCAGACGGTTTGTGATGCTGATTTTGTAACACTCGCCCTTGATCTTCCCCTGACACTCGAGCGTCTCGATACTCGATACCACGCCGTCACAGGCCGATACGATTGAACCGGTCTCTATCGTATCAAGATCGCGTTCGGGATTTTTAAACAGATAGAGCGTGCCGCCAAAAAGTGCCAAAAAGAGCAGTTTCATCAGTACAGAATCTGATAAGAGCAAGACCGCCATCGTGATCAAAGCAACCGTCGTAACGACAACAAATCCCTCTTTCGCAATGATAAAACTGTTCTCTCTGTGCATCTTCTTTACTCGCCTTTATCCTCGGGTGACTCTTCATCACTTTTTTTGTCCTTGCTTGCATGATCATCATGCGGTATCAACAAAGACTCCATGCCGTTCTCTTTTTCGAATTTCTCGATGATCTCGCGTACCGCAGAACCGTCAATATTCTCTTTTTCGTAAAGAAGAGCCACCATATCCTCTATCGCACCGCGATAGGTTTCTAGGCGCTCGACAACCGCTTGATAATGGCTTTCCAGCTCACTTTTGATGAAATGATCCATATCCTGGGCCATCTTCTCACTGTACTCTCTGGCATTGCCCATACCGCCGCCCAAAAAGGCATTGCGCTGTTTTTCCAATACCATCAGGCCGGCTACATCACTCATACCGTAAACCTGTACCATCGCTTTTAAAATATCCGTTGCACGCTCCAGGTCGTTGCTGGCACCCGTAGAGATCTCACCGATAAAGACCTGTTCTGCGGCACGTCCGCCCAGAAGTACATCGATCTCAGCATAAAGCTCATGTTTTTGGGCCAGGTATTTGTTCTCTTCAGGTTTATTGAGTGTATACCCCAGTGCCGCCAGTCCGCGCGGGATAATAGATACTTTGCTCACCTTTTTAGCCCCTTTGGTCGTCTCCGCTAATAGAGCGTGACCGCTTTCATGATAGGCAACGATGCGTTTTTCTGCCGGGTCAATACGGCGGGATTTCTTCTCAAGACCCGCTATAGCACGCTCTACAGACTCTTGAAGGTCTACCTGCTTAACCGTTTTACGCTCTTTTCTACCTGCAAGCAGTGCTGCCTCATTGATGATGTTAGCTAAATCCGCACCCGCTAACCCGGCCGTCAGACGGGCCAACTCTTCAAGATCGACATCTTCATCCAGCTTGATATTTTGGGCATGGACTTTAAGAATCTCGATACGCCCCTCAAAATCGGGTTTATCAACCAGAACCTGACGGTCAAAACGTCCCGGACGTAAGAGTGCCGGGTCAAGGACTTCCGGACGGTTGGTCGCTGCCAGGATGATAACCGGAGTATCGGTACCGAATCCGTCCATCTCGGCTAGAAGCTGGTTCAGTGTCTGTTCACGTTCGTCATTACCGCCCATCATGCCGCTGGCAGCTCTACTTTTACCGATCGCATCGATCTCGTCGATAAAGATAATAGCCGGAGCATCTTTTTTAGCCTGCTCAAAAAGATCT
>JBFEYF010000329.1:0-1569 GCA_041562295.1 Sulfurimonadaceae bacterium | reverse complement strand
TATCAGAAGTTATCTTATCTATATGCTTTTGGGTATTTTGATGATAACCGTCTATCTATTAATTTTGTTTGAGGCACTTGCATGAACTACCTGACTTTTTTGATCTTTGCACCCCTGGTGACCGCAATCCTCATCCCTGTGTTGAACCTCTCCCTTCACATCAGCCGTCTGCTTGCGCTGCTGAGTTCTCTTGCCGTCTCTGCCGCTACTATCATGCTGCTTGGTGATTTTGCGGCACACGGAGGTATCCAGTTTGAAGAGAAGATCTCTTGGATCCCAAGCTACGGTATCAACTATCACCTGGGAGTGGACGGATACAGTTTGGCTATCATGCTGCTGATCGCTGTCTTGATCCCCGTTACCTTTATCTATATGCTCAACCGTGCCAAACGGGGGATGTTTATCGCAATGCTTTTTGCCCAGGGTGGAGCGACGGGAGCCCTGTTCAGCCTCGACCTCATCCTTTTTTATCTCTTTTGGGAGACGATGCTGCTGCCTATTTTTATCATGATCGGTCTTTACGGCCTGTCACAAAAAGAGAAGGTCGCACTGCGCATAACTCTTTATACGATTTTCGGTTCGATGACCATGCTCTTTGCCATTTTACTCTTTGGGGTACTCTACTATGAACACAACGGCAGCTGGAGCTTCGATATCCTCAAGCTTTCTACCCTCCATAACAGTGTCGCTATACCCCAATGGCTCTTTTGGTGTTTCCTGCTCGCTTTTGCCATAAAGATACCGCTTTTGGGTTTTCACGGCTGGCTCAAATCCGCCTATGAAAGCTCCCCGATACCGACACTGATCATACTTTCGGGAATCATGGCCAAACTGGGCGTCTATACCATCTACCGCTTTATCTTTTTGCTTTTTCCGTTCCAGGTAGAGGAGGCGGCACCCTATATCATCTACCTGGGGCTTTTGGGCATGCTCTATTTCGGATTGACGGCACTGCTTCAAAAAGAGCTTCGCTTCCTTTTTGCCTACTCTTCCGCATCCCATATGTCCCTGATTGTGGTCGGCCTCTTTACACTCAATATCTACGGCCAAAGCGGGAGTCTGTACCTGATCATGGCACACGCCCTGGCGACAGGAGGCCTTTTTCTGATACTTGGGATTATCGATGAAAAGAGTTCTACCCTTACGATAGATGACCATTCGGGGATCATCCATGTCACTCCGTGGCTTGGGGCACTTTTCGCTCTTTTTGCACTCAGCATTGTCGGCATTCCGGCAAGCAGCGGTTTTATTGCCGAACTGCTTATTATCATCGGAAGTTTTAAAGAGAATGTCATCATCGGCTTTATCACGGCTACGACACTGCTCATCGCGATGACCTTTGTACTCTGGATGATGCAGCGCATGCTTTTTGGAACCACCTCTTCCCACAGTGCCCGGCTGAAAGAGATTTCACTCAAAGACGGCCTGAGCCTGAGCCTGCTGGCACTGTTGATCTATCTTATGGGTATCTACCCCGATCCCTTTTTATCCCTTTTTCAAGATACCTTCAATCTCTCCCTACTTGCATTCAGAGGTGACCTATGAGTTCTCTTTTTTTATCCCTGCCGC
>JBFEYF010000328.1:0-1570 GCA_041562295.1 Sulfurimonadaceae bacterium | reverse complement strand
GGTCCCTTGCTGTCGATAGGCTGCATAAAAGGGTCGACGACACGGCCCAGAAGCTCCCTGCTCATCGGTATTTGCATACCCGACTCATTCAGGTAGATCTTGTCACCGACCGAAAAGCCCTCGGTAAAGCTAAAGGGGGTGATATTAAACTCCCCCTCTTTGACTTCACTCACCATCCCCAGGGTACTGTGCTGATGCAGTGATGATACGATCCTTACCGTATCGCCGATACCCACACGAAGATGTCTGCCCGTAATCAGCGTCGGATTGATTCTGACCACCTCTCCGCATGCGGGTGAAAGGTCGATCTCCTTAACGCGATTTCTGAGGGCTTGTAGCGGCATGGTTAGTAACGTGTTCCTATGGGTGCGTTGATATGGGAGAAGAACTCTTTTCTCGTCGAGTCGTTACTTTTAAAGAGGCCTCGCAGTGCCGAAGATGTTGTCGTGGAGTTGACTTTTTGAACACCGCGCATCTCCATGCACATATGGCGCGCCTGGATCACAACCGCTACCCCTTTGGGATTAATGGTCTCCAAAATGGCATCCGCGATCTGTTCGGTCAGCTGTTCCTGGATCTGCATACGGCGTGCAAAGACATCTACGACACGCGGGATTTTTGAAAGTCCCACGACTTTGCCGTCGGGGATATAGGCGACATGGGCATGTCCTATAATAGGAAGCAGGTGGTGTTCACAGGTAGAGTAAAACTCTATATCTTTGATCACGACCATCTCATCATTGCTGCTTTCAAACAGCGCCGACTGTAAAATCTCCTTAGCATCCAGTTTATAACCGCCGAACATAAATTCATAAGCCTTGAAAACTCTGTTTGGAGTTTTGACAAGACCTTCTCTGCTGATATCTTCACCGACTGAAGAGATCATTGTTTTCACGGCATTTTCAAAAGCTTCTTGACTCATGTGTTACTTATTCCAGTTCTTTTTGTTAAAGATATCGTAACGTCAATTGGCTTAAAAAGTGTCTAATTTCATAACCAATACACTTTTTTAATTTTGACCCAAATATGACCAGAGCGATATGCAACAATTTTGCAAGTAGTTACAAGAGGGTTAAAACAGTTTTAGACTTTTAATAATACAAACTTATTACACAGTAAGCTTTTTTTAGATAGAATGCGAAAAAATTTAAACTCTATAGAGGATAGACATGACAATCGAAACTAAAAAGATCAATGGCGCAAACAGCGAAATTATCGCAAAAATCGATGCTGCAACCATTGATAAAAATGTTGAAAAAATTGCTAAACAACTAAGCAAAACTGCCAAAGTAGACGGTTTCCGTGCCGGTAAAGTTCCTATGGCAATCATCAAAAAACAGTATGGTGAACGTCTCGTTCAAGATGCTGAATCTGAAGCACTGCGTGAAGTTGTAGATGCGGGTATTAAAGAGCTTGGACTGACTCAAGCAGACCTTATCGGTGAGCCTCAGGTAACTAAGTTTGATAAAGATGGTGACCAGATCGATGTAGCGATCAATGTTTCCAACCGTCCTCAATTCGATCTTGGTGATTACAACAAAGTGGTTCCTGAAGTTAAAAAGCCTAAAAT
>JBFEYF010000327.1:0-1611 GCA_041562295.1 Sulfurimonadaceae bacterium | reverse complement strand
AGAGGGAGACGGGCTTAAGCACTATGCCCATATCGGAACCGGTAACTACAACCCCTCAACAGCCAAGATCTATACCGATATCAGTCTGCTGACAGCCGATCCGGCAACGACCAAGGATGTCACCAAGTTTTTCCACTTTCTAACCGGATTTTCCAAAAAAGGGAAGCTTGACAAACTCTTTATGGCCCCGCTTCAGATCAAACCCAAGCTGCTCTCACTGATCCAAAACGAGACCCGCCAGGGTAGCAAAGGACAGATCATCGCCAAGATGAACTCCCTGGTCGATGAAGATGTCATCAAAGCTCTTTACAAAGCCTCCCAGGCGGGCGTTAAAGTAGACCTGATCATCCGAGGTATCTGCTGTCTGCGTCCGGGGATCAAAGGTATCAGTGAGACCATAACCGTCCACTCTATCATCGGTAAATATCTTGAACATGCACGCATGTTTTATTTCAAACACTCCGACACTCCGATCTATATCGCCAGTGCCGACTGGATGCCGCGAAATCTCGTGCGCCGTATCGAACTGATGACCCCCATCGGCAATAAAGAGTCCGCTTCAAAGGTCCTGCAGATCCTGCAGTTACAAGTGAGTGACAATGTCCTCTCTTACAAGCTTGAAAGTGACGGTTCCTATACCAAAGTGACCAGCGAAAAAGGGAAAAAACTGGACAACCACAAACTGCTTGAGACCCATGTCAACAAGGTCTATAAAGCGATCAAGAAAAATACCCCAAACTATGTCCAGCAGTTGGCCAACAGACTTTTTAAAGAGGGTTAGCCTCAAACTATATCATCCAAGGAAAAAAAGAATGCAAACAACTATGAGTTACCTCGGTACGGAACCGAAGATCGGAGAAAAATCATGGATCGCTCCGGGAGCGATGGTGATCGGTGATGTGACGATCGGCAAAGATGTATCGATCTGGTTCGGTACCGTTGTCAGAGGCGATGTTCACAAGATCGTCATCGGTGACCGTACCTCGATCCAGGATCTTTCAATGGTCCATATCACCCACTTTAAAAAAGCGGATCAAAGTGACGGCCACCCGACGATTATCGGAAACGATGTCACCATCGGGCATAAAGTGATGCTGCACGGCTGTACGATCGAAGATGCCTGCCTTATCGGTATGGGTGCCACGATCATCGACGGTGCCGTCATCGGCAAAGAGTCGATCGTCGGTGCGGGTTCGCTTGTCACCAAAAACAAGAAGTTCCCTCCCCGTTCACTGATCATGGGAAGCCCCGCCAAACTGGTACGAGAGCTGACCGATGAAGAGGTCAAAGAGCTTTATGCTTCAGCCAAGCGCTATGTCGGTTTTAAGGACAACTACCTCGATCCGACAACAGAGTTTAAACCCGACTGATCCTCAGTCCTATCCCGAGGTATAGATGGCCGCCATTGACCCTTTTTTTGTTGCCGACATCATCGGTATCACCTTTTTTGCTATCAGCGGCGCCCTCGTGGCGACACGTAAAAAGCTTGACCTGTTGGGGCTCTTTATAGCCTCCAGCCTGACCGCTTTGGGCGGCGGTGTCATACGTGACCTTCTGTTGGACCGTACGCCGATCAGCTTCACCCTCTCCTACCCTTCTGTTATCGTCATT
>JBFEYF010000326.1:0-1627 GCA_041562295.1 Sulfurimonadaceae bacterium | reverse complement strand
GGATCGTTTTGGCACAACCGACTGTTACGATTATAGATACTTTCGGCTTCTTTTTCAGAAGCTTTTACGCGTTGCCCCCTTTGAAAAACCATGAGGGGTTTCCCACCGGACTCTTAACCGGGTTTTTAAACTTCGTCTCCTCGATCGAAAAAGATTTCAAATCGGACTATCTGCTTTTCGCACTGGATGCTCCGGGCCCAAGTTTCAGAGCCGAGATCGATCCCGAATACAAGGCCCACCGCGACGAAGCCCCCGAAGATCTGAAAAAACAGCTGCCGGTCGCGATCGAGTGGATCAACAAGATGGGTTTTGCCACCTTGCAAAAAAAGGGTTTCGAAGCGGATGATATCATCGCTACCGTGGCCAAACTCTCTGCCCAGGCGGGATACCATGTGACGATCGTATCGCACGACAAGGACCTCTATCAGCTCATCGATGACGGCAATATCGTCGTTGTCGATGCGATCAAACGTAAAAAGATGGATGAAGATGCCTGTGTCGCCAAGTACGGTATCCATCCCAGTCAGTTTATCGACTACCAGTCACTTTTGGGAGACAGCGCGGATAATGTCCCGGGTGTCAAGGGCATCGGTAAAGTTACGGCAGAGAAACTTTTAAAAGCACACGGTTCGCTTGATGCGATGTATGCCGATCTGGATGCGGTTGAACCGCCGCGTATACGGGGGCTTTTGGAGAAGCACAAAGAGGATGCTTTTCGCAGTCGTCAGCTTGTCAGCTTGGCCCATGATGTTTTTGACAGTGTCAATTTTCATGACTTTGACCTGCCTCAAGAGCCGCTTTTAAAGATTCTTCCGGAACTTTACCACTATCAGATGAATGCACAGCTTCGCGTACTCAAAGCCCAGGGCAAGATCGAAGCCTCCGATGCTCCTGCGAAAGTTGAGGCCCAAAAGCTTCAGTTTAAGACAACACTTTTGGATACAGCGGAAAAACTTCATGCCGTTATGGCGCAGGTCACACCACAGAGCATCGTCGCTTTTGATACCGAGACGACAGGGCTTGACCCGCTCAAAGACAGTCTGGTCGGTTACAGCTTTGCGCTTAATGACCAGGAGGCTTTTTATGTTCCCTTCGGTCACAACTATCTGGGTGTCGGGGAACAGGTGGATGAAGGGGTCGCGAAAGAGGCTTTGCAAACACTTCTGGAAGCCAAGGTGGTCGGACACAATCTGAAGTTCGATATGTCTTTTGTATCAAGATGGCTTAATAACGGTATCCCAAATATCCACGCCGACACGATGATTTTGGCATGGCTTGTCGATTCGGCGATGCGTGTGGGTCTGGATGCCCTGGCACAGACCTTTTTCAACCACGAGATGATCTCCTTTTCCAAGACAGTCAAAAAAGGGGAGAACTTCTCCAGTGTCCCTTTGGAAGAGGCGACACAGTATGCCGCTGAGGATGCGCTGATAACGCTTAAACTTTATCACCACCTGACACAGCTTTTGGAAGGGCGCGGCGGAGAGAGGCTCTTTGAGGTGGCCAACCGCGTCGAGTACCCGTTTATCAAGACACTGATGAAGATAGAAAATGCGGGTATCAAGCTTGATGTCGCCTTTTTGGAATCGATGAAGGCGACCTTTAAAAAAGAGCTTGATGATCTGGT
>JBFEYF010000325.1:0-1634 GCA_041562295.1 Sulfurimonadaceae bacterium | reverse complement strand
TCGAGCTTGAGATCAAGACTTCTGCAGTGCTCAACTTGGACAGTGAAGAAGATGAATCGGTCTATATCGGGTGTGCCGGAGGTCTGGATATGATAGCGACGCTGCCACTGCAGCGTAAGTTTATCAAAGATGCCAAGTATGTACGCTACAGTATAGACAATCTTCCGGGAGGACATTCGGGTATCGATATCGATAAGAAAATCCCCAATGCCAATATCGAACTGGCCAAAAAAATGGGCAACTATGAAATGCGGCTTGTTGATGTCAAGGGCGGAGAACGGCGCAACTCTATAGCTAAAAGTGCCGAAGCCGTTTTTATCCTGGAAGGGGAGGTGCCGGCAGAGTTTGAAGAACTTCAAGAGAGCGAATATACACACTATTATGAAAACAGCGAAGCGGTCATTAACGGCCTGGCCAATATGCCCCACGGTGTCAAAAAAGAGAACAAGCAGTTCGGGATACCGCACAGCAGTTTGAACTTTGCTACGATGAAGATCGAAGATCACAAGCTTATTGTGAACCTCTCTTTACGTTCTATGGATCAATACGGCATGGATGTACTGGAGGGACAGACGAAGCACTATCTGGAGAGCTTGGGTTACAGTGTCAAAACAGAAGGGTATTATGCTCCGTGGATCGCGGACAAGAGTGCTTTTGCCCAGCGTCTGGCAGACAGGGTTGAAGCGGTAGAAGGTTTTGTAGAGTTTAAGGCAATTCACGCAGGCTTAGAGTGTGGTGTGCTGCAGCGTAAACTTCCTAAAGTCGATTTTGCCTCTATCGGCCCCAATATCCACCACCCGCACTCTGTCAGAGAGTATGTGGATATGGGCTCGGTAGAGCGTTTTAGAGAGATTGTCCACACGTTTATCGTGACCGAAAAAACGTTTCATGAGGAAGCGTCACAGCCTAAAGAGCAGGGAACACGTAACAAACGTCCACGAAGACGTTAAAGGGAGTTTGCATGGGCTTAGCGGGCTTTAAAGCTCTCTTTACTCTTACAAAACTCCTGCAAAAAACATTCGCTGTCGCATAGGGGATTTTTGGCTTTGCAGATATAGCGTCCAAAAAGGACCATACCCTGGTGAAGCTGATGGAGGTTGGTCTTAAAAAGTTTGACCAGATCCTCTTCGGTTTTTAAGGCCGTAGGCGAATCACTCAGCCCCAAACGGTGCGATACTCTAAAGACATGGGTGTCAACAGCCATCAAGTTGGCCTGCGTATACTCGATAAGTACCACATGGGCCGTTTTCTGGCCGACACCCGCAAGTTTGACCAACTCTTTTTCATCCAACGGGACTGCACCGTTATAGTCATTGACAAGCTGTGTCGCCATCTTAATCAGGTTTTTTGCCTTATTGTTAAAAAACGAACAGCTTTGTATGATGCTTTTGACATCGTCCAGATCGGCTTGGGCCAGATCTAAAGGGGTAGGATACTTTTCAAAAAGATCCGGTGTCAGCAGGTTGACCCTCTTGTCGGTACACTGTGCGGAGAGTGCAACGGCGATGACCAGTTCAAAAGGGTTAGCGTAGGTTAGCTCGGTAACGGCTGCATCATAGCGGGCTAAAAAAGCCTCTTTAATTGCAGCCTGTTCTTTTTTAGTCGCTTTTTTCATCGGTTATACTCTCTTGAGT
>JBFEYF010000324.1:0-1645 GCA_041562295.1 Sulfurimonadaceae bacterium | reverse complement strand
TTGGGATTGGCCTCGGATGTAATCTCTGCATCCTCTTTAAGATAGGGGTGAATCACGTCAAAAAAAGGTTGATAAAGCTCCGGCTTTACCGTCGAGGGTGTCCCTCCTCCGATAAAGAGTGTTTTCAGCCCTTTTTCGGGTACGTTAAAACGCTCAATATCGGCTTGTAACTGAAGCGTTACAGCACGCATATAATCTTCTCTTAATGTGTGCAGATGGGTATAAGAGTTAAAGGCGCAATAGCTGCATTTACTGTCGCAGAAAGGAATGTGTAAATAAGCCAGCATATTTATCCTTTTTTAATCCATATAAAGGTAAAATCCTATCCAAATTTTATGGGCATTAGCCTGAGTTTAAAGTAATCAATGTGAACAAACCCGATCAGTACCGCCCGAATGTCGCCGCTATTATAGTCTCGCCAAAGTATCCTCAAGTCTGCGAACTTTTTGTCGCAGAACGCAGTGATATCGAGGGGGCATGGCAGTTTCCTCAGGGTGGCATTGATGAGGGTGAACAGCCCGAGGAAGCACTCTTTCGCGAATTGGAAGAGGAGATCGGAACCCAAAAGGTAAAGATCATTGCCGAATACCCGGAGTGGATCACGTATGATTTTCCGGACGCTATCAAAGAGCGCATGAAGCCGTTTATCGGACAAAAACAGCGCTATTTTTTGGTACGGTTGGAAAATGATGCGACCATCGATCTGGATACAGATCATCCGGAGTTCAAACAGTACCGTTTTGAGGGACTGGATACACTTTTTTCGACGGTATCACACTTTAAACGGCCAATTTATAAAGAAGTCGTAAAGTATTTTCAAAAACAGGGGTATCTCTAAGATGTTAATTGTTCAAAAATTCGGCGGAACCAGCGTCGGTACTTTAGAGCGTATTGAAGCGGTAGCACAGCGTGTCAGCAAAACAGTCAAAGCGGGGCATCAGGTCGTTGTCGTCGTCTCGGCGATGAGCGGTGAAACAAACAAGCTTATCGAGTATGCCAAGCACTTCTCCGATAACCCGCGCCGTGCGGATGTCGACCTGCTATTAAGTTCGGGTGAACGTGTTACTTCGGCACTTCTGTCGATCGCACTCAATGAGATGGGGCACAAAGCGGTCTCCATGTCCGGTAGAAAAGCGGGTATCGTTACCAATGATTCCCATACCAAAGCGCGTATTGAGAATATCGATCCCGCTGCGATGCATGCGAAGCTTGATGAAGGTAACGTGATCGTTGTTGCAGGTTTTCAGGGGGTTAACGAAGCAGGTGAAGTAACCACACTGGGACGCGGCGGTTCTGACCTTTCTGCTGTTGCTATTGCCGGAGCACTGCAAGCGGACCTGTGTGAGATCTACACCGACGTGGACGGTATCTATACGACCGATCCCCGTATCGAGAGTAAAGCACGCAAGATCGAAAAGATCTCCTATGACGAGATGCTCGAACTTGCCTCTTTAGGTGCGAAAGTATTACAAAACCGTTCGGTAGAGATGGCCAAAAAGCTCTCTGTCAACCTCGTTACACGTTCGAGTTTCAATGAGAACGAAGGTACGCTAATTACAAAGGAAGAAAATATCATGGAAAAACCACTTGTTAACGGTATCGCCCTGGCAAAAGACCAGGCACGTTTATCTCTTGCCGGTGTTAT
>JBFEYF010000323.1:0-1647 GCA_041562295.1 Sulfurimonadaceae bacterium | reverse complement strand
CCTGCATCTAAATCACCTAACAAATAAGGCGACATTATGGATGACAAAAACGCGAACAACCCGATGCACGGCATTACGCTGAAGATGATCCTCGAAGCGCTGGTAGAGACGTACGGCTACCGGAAGCTTTATGAACAGGTGGAGATCCGCTGCTTTTATATCAATCCTACGCTGACTTCGAGTCTGAAGTTTTTGCGCAAGACCCCATGGGCCCGCAAAAAAGTCGAAGAGATCTATCTGAAAATGATCAAAGAGAACAGAAAATAGGGGTCATCGAAATAAAAGGGTCAGGCTACTTTGATCTGTGAGAGTTACATAAAAGATACAATCCCCTACACAGCTCATCAATAGAAGTAAAGCGTGGTAGATCCTAACTTACGTGCGGCACAAAAGCTAAAAAAAGTTGGCTATCATTAGGTCAATCATTTACAAAACACTCTTCACGCCCGGGCAAGAGCACGATATCCGATAGAGCGTGAAGACGGTGCATTGTAAAGTACAAAGGGAGCAACAGAAGATGGCAGATACGACGCAGATCATCACACTCTATACAGAACTGGCAAATGATCCGAAAAAAGATTTCGGATGGGATAAGGGTATCGAAAATGCCAAGGCACACGGTTATGACGCGGCGTGGATCTCTGCGCTTCCGTTTGAAGTATGGGAGTATTGTGCCGCTGTAGGCAACCCTTTTTCTATCGGTGAGATCCGTGAAGGCGAGAGGGTTGTGGACCTGGGATGCGGTGCCGGTGTCGACCTGCTTGTCGCTGCGCTCAAAGTCGGACCAAAAGGTGAGGCTATAGGCGTTGATATCACGCCTAAAATGGTGGAAAAAGCGAGGTATCATGCCCAGCTCGCCGGATGTTCCAATGTGCTTGTCAAAGAGTGCAGTTTCGATGATACAGCTTTGCAAGAGGGTAGTGTCGATGTCGTGATATCCAACGGTGCCATTAACCTCACCGGTTGCAAGGAGAGCGTCTTTGCCGAAATCTACAGAATCCTCAAACCCGGCGGCAGGCTGATGTTCGCCGATATGATCGATATCACAAAAGAGCCGACCGGGTGCTCCTCTTCAGAGACGACTTCATGCTGCTCCTCTAAAGAGGAGGACTGGGCCAACTGTGTCGCCGGAACTTTGCGCAAAGATGCGCTGATCAGTATGATGACAGAGGCCGGTTTTAAAGATGTCGCGTGCACGGGATTGACCCACTACACGACGGCTGAGACCACGCAGGGCGCAACGTTTAAAGCCATGAAACAGTAGAGCCCAGGGGCTGGATTTTCACTTTTTGATGCAGAACTGTCGCATAGGAAGCGTTACACAACTACTTCTGTGACTCTTGATCAAAGGATTTGATACCCTCATCCAGTTCATCAAAACCTGCCTGGGGAGTTACCTTATCGATGTCATAATCTTTTTGGAGCGAATTTTCGAACTTGCGGTACTCTTTTTCCTCACATTTCGGATCACTCAAACATGCGTCGTTTTCGAGTTCGTCAAAGTCCGAGAGTGC
This sequence comes from Sulfurimonadaceae bacterium, assembly GCA_041562295.1. Lineage (GTDB taxonomy): Bacteria > Campylobacterota > Campylobacteria > Campylobacterales > Sulfurimonadaceae > JBFEYF01. The sequence goes on along the minus strand of JBFEYF010000323.1, from coordinate 133 downwards.
AAAGAGCAGGGTCGAAAGGGTGAGTATAGCAAGTACTGTTTTTATCATTCAATAACTCCTTTTTGCATAATTATATCTTATAGATGGAGTATCTGCAAACAGAGGTTGAAAGCAGGTAAAAAGGGTGACATGT
>JBFEYF010000322.1:0-1688 GCA_041562295.1 Sulfurimonadaceae bacterium | reverse complement strand
GGCGATCTCTCTGGTGACGGCCCAGGAGTATAAGCATTTGTTGGATATCGAACGGGTACTGGGCAAGAAACTGCAGCGCGAGACTGTTGAGGGGTTTGAACCCACAGAGAAGGCCAAGGCTCCCAGCAAACACGGTCAGGGTATCGCCACCAAGACCAAAGAGAAGATCGCCGGGGCCTTCGGTGCGAAAAAGCCCAAAGGGCCGAAGCAGAAAAAACTCAGAGGCAAACGCGCCGTCTATGCTCCGCTTGAGGAGAAGCCTTCGGCACTGGGTAAAAGTGGGAAAAATAGAAGCGGAAAAAGAGGAAAGTAGCAGAGTACAAGAGTAAAAAACTCTTTTATTCCGGTTTTTTACGATTTTTTATTATAATGGTTTCTTATAATAGAAAGGATGGGCGGGAACCATGTTACGCAATTTTGTTACCTACTTTAACCGCAGCAGCGATGAACAGCGCCTTATGATCGCCATCTTGCTGATCGCAGCTATGATCAGCGGTGTCGTATCGGCCTATGACTACTACAGTAAAAACCTCATGATTGCCTATTTGGGGACACTCTTTTCACTGACCGTTTTGGTCGCGATCACCCTTTTATACCATGATAAGATCAGCCCGGACCGGACCTCTTTGGTCATCGTAGGGTTGATCTTTTTACTTCTCATCGGCGGTTTTGTGATGGCGCAGAACAAGATCGAAGCGACGCTTTACCTGCTGGGGTTCCCGGTAGCGCTGATCGCACTGCGTCCGGCGCATGACTGGCTGGTGATGATGCTCTTTTTTGTCTTTGCCATCATGGTGGCCCATCTTTTTGCATGGACCCACTCCCGTTTTTACTGGAGGGAGATCGCACAGATCTGGCTGGTACTGGGGATGACCTCGCTCTTTTTGGGATACTACGTCAGTATGTCGCGCCGTACCAAAAAAGAGCTGGACCGCCAGAAAAAGGCTCTGGGAGAGGTCAACTACCTTTTGGAAGCGAAGGTGGCCGAACGTACCAAAGAGCTGCAGCGTGTCAACGAACAGCTCAACCTTGACCTTCGCATCGATGCCCTCACCGGAACCGGGAGCAAGCGCAACTTCCTTGAAAAACTGCGAGAGCAGTTAAACCGCCACCGTTACGACAAGACTGTTTTCAGCCTGATCTCTTTTGATATCGATGATTTCAGTCTGGTCAACCACGCCTACGGACGAAAAACGGGTGACGAGATATTGCAAAAGATCGCCAAGCTGGTGATGGATCACAGCCGCAAGGTAGATCTGGTGGCACGCATGGGGGGCGATGAGTTTATTTTGCTCATGTATGATACGAAGTATGCCGATGCGATCGCCATGGCGGACAAACTGCGTCAACACATCGAGTGGGCCGTCTTTTTGGACAAGCACCAGATCACGGCCAGTTTCGGCGTCGTTGAAGTGGAAGCGGGTATGGATGAGCATACGATGCTGCATAAGGTGGAGATGGCACGTCAAAAAGCGAAGCACCGCGGTAAAAACCAGCTCTGCTGTCTTCACAAAGAGGAGGTTATTACAGGGGTTTAAACTCGAGGTTTATTGGGATAGCTTATCGAAGATAAAGCGCTGAAGCTCTCCGATAGGGATCTCTTTTTCGACCGCTTCCCCGTAATAGTCGGCTACACTCTTAGCCTGCTCCTCAAAATCGAAGAGTCTGAAGTGGCGACCCCACGATTT
>JBFEYF010000321.1:0-1693 GCA_041562295.1 Sulfurimonadaceae bacterium | reverse complement strand
GGGGAGACCGTATTGGTGGATGAAACGGTCAAAAAACGTTTGGCCCAGGCAGTCAGAGCACACTACACAAAGTACCCGCAAGCCCTTGCCATGCAGGCAAGCGGTGACACGGTACCGCCTACGGTCGAAAACCATACAGACCCTACCCCTTCTCGGTAGGCTCGACCTCAAACTCCGTATTAAAATAGTCCTCATCGATTGGGATTTTCAGTAGAGTGTAGATACTGTCGATGATATCGATGGCATCGATCTCCCGTTCGACCAATGAATCGACCATCAGTTGGTTGGCGGCATTGATCGAGTCATCATCGATCTCCGAAGCCACCAGTAACACTTTCCCCCGGTGTTTATACTTTTTCATATTCTTTTGAAAGGTCTGTATAAAATTTTCCAAAATATCAATACCGACATTCAGATCCAGAATCAAAATACTCACCCGAAGCTTGAGTGCATTGGCCAAGGCGTGTTTGGCATCAGTGAATGTAAAGATCTCAAATCCGTTATCATCCGCTTTGAGTGCCGATTCGAAGACATCACTATCCTCGGCCTCCGGCATATAGATCAAGATATTAACCGGCGTTGTCTCGTTAAGATATTCCAAAAGATTTTGCAGTTCCCGGTTCTCTGGCGTCAGCTTCGTCTTATCGAGGTTCTTGAGATAATTGGTCAAATAGGCCTTGGAACTGACAACATCCCCGGCATAAGAGTCTTTAAAATAGTGGCGGATGATCTCCGATGATTTTGCCTTATGCCATAACAGGATATCAAACTCATAGGCCATCGCATTGACCACCGAGTAAAGCTGCTGACCGATCATCTGAACGACCTTGGTGTAGATCGCCTTGAAGGTGCGTTCATGCTGCTGGCGAAAATCACGTAGCGCTTCGCCTATAGCGATATTCTCCTCGATCAGATCACTCAAACGCCCCAGTGCCCTCCCCGGGTTTCTGCGCTCGTTTTGGACACTGTTAATCGTCGGACGTCGACTTCGTCTGTCTTTGCGTCCCTTGATGAAATCGATCGTTTCGCTGTTTTCGATCATACGGTTTTCCAACGCGACATACTCTTCTTGCTGACGTAAAAAGACCAGCTCATAGGAGTGGTACCCCAATTTGCTTTTGGCATTGAAGGTATCGTAAGCCTGCGCCATCTCATTCAGATCCGCATAAAGGTTGACCAGGTTAAAGGCCATAAACTCCGGATCGATCTCCGTCAAGGTCTTATAGGTGGTATTGAGAAAACGGCGCATCTTCTTATAATCGAGCTCCCGATGCCGTTTTAAATAGCGTTCATACTGTTTTAAAGGCCCGCTTGTATAGGAGAAATAGTTCATCACGGCTTCGGCTGCGGGAACCGAGACATTGATGACGAAATGAAATTTTGACGCTTCCGACACGATCTTCCTTTATTCGCTGATCCCGTTTTGCATATATTCGCTGGTATCGACTTTAAGCAGTTCATAGACTGTATCGATAATCTCCACAGCATCCTCTTCCCGTTCAATCAGTGAATCGGCGCCCAAACTTTCAGCTTTGCTGATCGTACCGTCGTTGACGTCCTCCGTCACCATGATGATTTTAGCCGTCATTTTCAGGCGGTGCATCGTATTTTTATAAGTGGTGACAAAACTTTTGAGCGTATCTTCTTTAATATCCATATCTATGATGAGAATATGCACATGCTCTTGAAAGGC
>JBFEYF010000320.1:0-1714 GCA_041562295.1 Sulfurimonadaceae bacterium | reverse complement strand
CTTTTCATCTTTGCAAGTTCCGATTTAAAAAGCTGCAAGAAACTATCCATCGACTCCAGTGATGAGAACTGCTTTTCAAAGACAAGCTTTAGCGCATCGTGCTTGGAGTCATACTCCCATTCAAAGGAGCGCAGATGAATCACTTTTCGCATCGGATCAAGCAGCTTTAAAATCCGGTAGAGCTCTTTGAAACTTCCGTGACCGGCAAGTTTTTGTACCCGCATCAAGGCATCAATCTGCTCCTGGGAGATCAGATTAAGCTCTTGCAGTACCTTTTCATAACGTACCTGTACATTGCGGTGCGCATCTTTTTCCTGACTGTAAGCGATAGAGTTTTTCAACGCCCCCGCACCGAAAATCGCAAAGAACAGAAGCGAAGCGGCAAAAAAGAGGCTTTGTAATCTGCGCATCTGCTTTTTGACTTTGATCGATACCGGCAAAAAGTTATACTTCTCGTCGAGACGGTCCAGGGCATTGATGATCACCGGGTAATCGCGACTCTCTTCTTCGATAACCGAAATATCCATGTTTTTCAGAGGGAAATTCAGCTGTGTCAGCGCTCCCCCGATAAAAAGGTCAAATTGCATCTCCCTGAAACGGGATGTGACATAAGAGATCGCCCGCATCACATCGTCATCATTCGCATCGTGAAGTTTGTGGGCACGGCTAAAAAGAAGCCGTTTGCCGTCACTCACTGCCATAAAGTCGCGTGCAGCGTAACGGTAGATGGCAATAAAAGGTCTTTTTACTTTTTGGATATCCCGGATATAGTGAAAAAGCAGATGCCGGCTGTCGGTAATGAGGTCAAGGTTAAGCTCATTTTTCACTCTTTTGACAATCGGGTTAAACTCTTTTTGAACGAAACCAAAAATCTTGTAGTACTGCTCTTTATCACTTTCAAGCTGGGGCTGAAGCTCATAATGGTAATAGAGTTCATCCGTAATAGCCGGTTCCTGGGCTATTTTAGTATCCAGAATCGGTCTGAGGTAGTCTGTTCCGCTTAAGAGCTTGGAGAGTGCGATAGTCTCTTCGACATAATGAACATCGGTCAAGACGAGCTTTAAAGATTTGACGGACTTTAAACGCTGTAACGCCTCTTCCATAGAATCAAACTGTTCGGACTCTATGAACTTGCACTGATCGCTTTCAAGATCCACTTTAAAATAGAGGGCCTTATCATTTGTCAACCAAAGAATATCACGTAAAGAAGCCGGTGAATGAATCTGCATAGAGCTCCAAACTTTTTTTATATTAGACCACAAAAAAGATTAATAAAGGTTTAGCAAAGTTTGTATTGTTGTGATTTGTTTGGGAAATTTTGTTTTGAGGAATGGCGCGGTGGACGGGACTCGAACCCGCGACCCCCTGCGTGACAGGCAGGTATTCTAACCAGCTGAACTACCACCGCAGCCTATAAAGAGAAACTAGTTTTTCGAGCTTTCTGCTGAAGAAAACCTAGTGTTAGCGTAGCAAAAAATGGACTGTGTTCATTTTGCGTACTATAATGGTGGGCACTACTGGACTCGAACCAGTGACATCTACCTTGTAAGGGTAGCGCTCTACCAACTGAGCTAAGCGCCCGAAAATCGGGTATTTTTTGATATATTAGGTGGCGACCCCTAAAGGATTTGAACCTCTGTTACTAACTGGAAAAGTTAGTGTCCTTGGCCACTAGACGAAAGGGTCAAGTTAACAGTTTATATATCTTTATGGT
>JBFEYF010000319.1:0-1724 GCA_041562295.1 Sulfurimonadaceae bacterium | reverse complement strand
GGTCCGAGCCTACTTCAACCACTGTGCCATCGAAATGACCACCAAGCAGCTTTCGCGCGCCATGCTCTTTTTGGCCAACCACGGGGTTGACCCCATCAACGGCAAACGCTACGTAACCTCCCAGCAGGCCAAACGTATCAATGCAGTTATGCTTACCTGCGGCCATTATGACGCTTCGGGGGATTTCGCCTTTCATGTAGGGCTTCCCGGTAAAAGCGGTGTCGGCGGAGGCATCGTCGCCGTCATTCCCAAACAGATGGGTCTGGCTGTATGGTCTCCCGGGCTCAATGCCCAGGGGAACTCTCTTGTGGGGACCATGGCGCTGGAACTTTTTACGACCAAGACCGGGATCTCAATCTTTTAAATGGTACACCTTCCCTCACCGATCGTAGCCCAAAACCCGATCAACAGTTTCCTCACCCTTTTGAAACTGCAAGACGGGACCAAGGCAATCAGAAAAGTCTCCAAAGATGCTGTTATCGAAGCTAAGATGCTCGCATTTTTGGCTGACTACCTCCCCACGGCAAAGCTTTATGCACACGGTAAGGATTGGCTCATCATGGAGTATATCGGGGAGCGCTGCAGTGTCGACGAGGTAGAAGCTGCCCACACTTTGGCACAGATGCATGCTAAGCCCTTTAAACGTTTCGGATTTGAGTATGACACGACGATCGGTCCGCACCGGCAGGTCAATCCCAAAAAAGATTCATGGATCGACTTTTTTAAAGAGGCGAGACTGCTTTATATGGCCAAGGCCTGTTTAAATGAGGGGAAGATATCTGCCGCACTCTTTTCAAGGGTCGAAACGCTCTCAGGGGATCTAAAAAAGTATCTGACAGAACCCGATCATCCCAGCCTGCTGCACGGGGATATCTGGGGCGGTAATGTACTGTGTAAAGAGGGAAAAGCGGTCTATATAGACCCGGCTATCTACTGCGGTCACCATGAGATGGAGTTGGCCTTTATTACCCTCTTTTCCACCTTCGGCGAGCGTTTTTTCTCTGCCTACAAAGAGGTGATGCCGATTGAAACAGGCTTTTACGAGCGAAAAGAGCTGCTTAACCTCTACCCGCTCTTGGTACATGTGCGAAGCTTCGGCGGTTCCTATATAAACCAGGTCGAATCGGTTTTAGACAGATTCGGCGTTTAAAGGATAAAGAAGATATCGGCGCCGATTTGAGAGGCCAGACTCTTCCCATTTAGAGAAAGTTCTATCTCTCCGTTGTCATGTTTTTCTACAAGTCCGTCTCTGTGCATCGCCTTGGTAATTGTCTTACACTCTACACGCGAAAGATCACAGCAAGCCTGCAGCTTTTCAAATAAGATGATATCGATGCGAGCCAATATATAAAAAATCCTCAGGGCATTTTTATATTTAAAGACCTCGGGATAGGTTTCCAAAATATCCATGATTTTGAGGGTTCGCAAGATGTCACTCTCTTGAAGATCGTAGCGTCCGAATTCAAATTCACTCTCCAGCTCACTGAGAATTCTCTGCTCTTGGATATGCATATCAACTCTGACCGCATTGTCGCTTATTTGAATGCGGTTAGCCGCATCAATTTTCGCTCTGATTTCTTCTTCATAGTTTTTCATACCTAAGATCAGAGCAAATAGTGTACCATCTTTTAAAATGCTATAATGCCCAAATGGTGGAAGGGGGTCTTATGCTAAACAGTTTGATTCAGGTCGTAAAAGAGGCCGGAGAGATTATCAAAGAGGGG
>JBFEYF010000318.1:0-1734 GCA_041562295.1 Sulfurimonadaceae bacterium | reverse complement strand
GCTTTGACCAACTTCTGGTATCTTTACAACCCCAGGGAGGAGGCCTACACCTTCCTTTCCAAGCTGACGGGCGCGCGTTTGACCAACAGCTTTATGCGCATAGGCGGCATGGCCCACGATCTTTACAGTGGGTATGAAGCGGAGCTGGAACAGATCCTAAAAAAGGTGGAAAGCGGTATCGGCGACACCCTCTCTTTGATCGAGCATAACCGCATCTTTTTGGACCGTACCCAAAACGTCGGAACCGTTTCGGCCAAACAGGCACAGGAGTTTGCCTTTACCGGTCCCAATATGCGTGCCAGCGGTATCAAGCATGATATGCGAAAAACCACCCCCTACTACTTTTACGAAAGCTTTGATTTTGACATCCCTATCGGCAGTGTCGGTGATATCTACGACCGTATGATGGTGCGTTTTGAAGAGATCCGCCAAAGTATCTCCATCGTACGCCAGGCGATGAAAGCGATGCCTGAAGGTGCTGTCTGCGTCAGCGACCCTGCCATTATCCTGCCGCCCAAAAAAGAGGTCTACAGCTCCATCGAAGGGGCGATGAACCAGTTCAAACTCACCTTCGAAGGGGTCAGGGTCCCGGCCAAAGAGTACTACGGATCACTGGAAGCCACCAACGGGGAGCTGGGCTTTTTTATCAAGTCCGACGGCAGCGGCACACCCTATAAGGTGAAGGTCAAAGCCCCAAGCTTTACCCATATGTCGGTATACCCCAAGATGATCGAAGATGAACAGCTGGCCGACGCCATCATCAACCTGGGCAGTATCAATATCATCGCAGGGGAGATGGACCGATGAGTTTTGCTTTTTCCGATGCCAACGAAGCCAAGTTCGAAGCGCTTAAAAGCCGTTATCCCAAACTAGAAGCGCTTACCCTCCCCTGCCTCTGGATGGCGCAGTACCAGCAGGGGCATATCTCCCAAGAGGCGCTTATCTATATCGCCCAACGTCTGGAGCTGACACCTGCTCAGCTTTACGGGGTCGCCTCATTTTATACGATGTTCAGGCTCGAACCCGTCGGGCGTTACCATATCGAAGTGTGCAAGACCCTCTCGTGTAAACTCTGCGGCAAAGATGAGATCCTCAAACACCTGGAGCGCCGTTATGGGCTCAAACCGGGGCAGACTACAGCTGACGGGAAGTTTACCCTCTCTTTAGTAGAGTGCATGGGTGCCTGCGGCGGTGCCCCGATGATGAGCCTCAATGAGACCTATCATGAGAATCTGACAACAGAAAAAATCGATACCCTCCTAAAGGGGCTTGAATGATCACACCTATCGTCAGCAAACGCTTCGGTATCACCGACAGCCATAAGATCGAGACGGCCTTAGAACACGGTGTCTACGGCTCTTTGGAAAAGGTTTTTAAAAGTGATCCAAAGACTCTGATCGATACAGTTGAAGCCAGCGGCCTGCGGGGCAAAGGGGGCGGCGGGGCGCCTGCGGGCAAGAAGTGGCGCCTTATCCCACGAAATAGCGAACTCCCGGTCTATCTGGTCGTTAATGCGGACGAATCGGAACCCGGAACCTTTAAAGACCGCCAGATACTGGAAAAAGATCCGCACCTTCTTATCGAAGGGATTATCGCGACCTCCTATGCCATCGGAGCCGAGCACGCCTATGTCTATATCCGGGGAGAGTACAGATTTTTTCATGACCGTTTCCAGGAAGCGATCGACGAGGCCTATGCCAAAGGGTATCTTGGCAAAGATATCCTGGGCAGCGG
>JBFEYF010000317.1:0-1749 GCA_041562295.1 Sulfurimonadaceae bacterium | reverse complement strand
TATGCATCAGTGGTGATTTGGAGTGGCTGACCGGGTCACCGTAGATCGCAAAAATTTCAGGGTTTAACATGATAAAAGCTCTTATTTTTTTGCCATTATAACATGGGATAGCGGCTTTAAACCTCTGCTTTTGAGCAGGTCCTCGATAGAGATAAAAGATTGCTCCCCCCGGTACGTCCTGTTTTGTACGGGATGGTGATGAAACACTCCTTCAAGAAGATGGAAGATAAGCTCGGTACAGTAGTAGGCATCGGGGCTTTGGAGTGAAAAACGGTAGTCAAAGGGTTTGGGATCGGCAAGTGCCCTGAGAATGTTCCCGTCGATCTTTCTTTGTTGTCTATGGGTTAAAGCAAAGCGGTAGTAGGCATAGATAAGTGCGTCATCCAAAAAGGCTGAAAGAGGCTCTTTGACGGTATGGTGAAAGTTTTTTGTCTGATCATCTAGGGTATGGATGACAAAAGTCTCACCTCTGTCGATGAAGATCATGCCGACGTGGGAAAAACGTTTGTCAGAAGGGGAGAAGTTTTTGGCAATATCGGAGAAGAGACCTTCCCCGGCACGGAATATGAGGTCCCCGGTATGCAAAGGGAGGGCAAAAAGCTCAGATGTCAGCAGCAGCCAGAGAACAAAGGCTATTTTTTGGCTTCGTTGACCTTCCACTGCCCATCTACTTTTTTAAGACGTATCTTTTGCTCTTTCCCTTTTTGGTTTTTAAAGGTGACGAGGGCGCGGTCGCCCTTGATCTCTTCATGAATCAGTTCAAAGCTGAAGTCGTCCCGCTTGGGAATCGCACCGAAAGCCGACGCCATATCCAGCAGCTTGACCGTATCCTCAGACGCGTAAGCCTTGGCTCCTTTGACATCGCCCTTGGCCAAAGCCGTCAGAAAACTTTCGGCTACGCTGCTTGGAGACGTCTCTGAACTGCATCCCCAGAAAAACGACGCTGTTACAATCAGGGGCAGAAGAAGTTTGAGAAGTTTCATACAAAATCCTTACGTATTATGGTTAATCATAGCGATTTCCAACTTGCAGTCCACTGTGTGACTGCCAAAGAAGCGGCTCAACCGTTTTTAGGCTTTGAGATCTTCCAAAGAGCTTTTGAGTGCACCCAGCTTGTTGGTCACCTCAAGATACTCCAACTCGTCCACTGAGTCGGCCACGACGCCGGCACCGGCTTGAAGCGTGATCGTTTTATCTTTGATCAGTGCGGTACGAATCGTAATAGCACTGTCCATATTACCGTCAAAACCGAAGTAGGCGATACTGCCGCTGTAGAAACTGCGTTTGATCCCTTCAAACTCCGCAATGAGCTCCATGGCACGAAACTTCGGTGCACCGGTCATAGTCCCAGCGGTAAAGGTGGCGGCAAAAAGATCGAACATATCTTTTTGGTCATCAAGCCGGGCTACGACATCCGATACCATATGCATGACGTGGGAGTAGCGCTCAATTCGCATCAAATCACTGACCTGAACCGTTCCGGCTTTGGCAACCCGACCGACATCGTTACGACCCAGGTCCACGAGCATAATGTGCTCGCTGCGCTCTTTGGGGTCGTTAAGCAGTTCGACTTCCAGCTCATGATCTCTGTGCACGGTCGCACCGCGTTTACGCGTTCCGGCAATCGGACGAAGCAGGATCTCCCCGTTTTTAAGCCCGACCATCACCTCGGGAGAACTGCCGACGATGTTATAGTCTTCATACTGCATCAAAAACATGTAGGGGGAGGGGTTCTTGGAACGCAGTACC
>JBFEYF010000316.1:0-1759 GCA_041562295.1 Sulfurimonadaceae bacterium | reverse complement strand
GAGGGAAGACTGATAGCCAGGGTTCACCTGGACTATGAAAAATTTGATATGGCACATAAAGATGAAGATCTAAGCGAAAAAGAGTCACATCAAAAGATAGAAGCACTTTTGGAAGAGATGCGCCAAGAGCTTAACGGTAAAGTCTCCGGCTTTTCCCGCATCAGCAGATTCATCGAACAGCGAGAAGCGTTTGAGATGACGCCGACCAAAAAGATCAAACGCTATCTTTATAATTGAGAACCTTTTGATACAGTTCTCAATCTTTAAACGTTAAAAAAGTTGGTGAATACCAAAAGATAGAAATACGAGATTATTATTACCGCCATTTTTATTGATCGTGTAGTCTACATAGAAGATCTGTCCATCCATAGGTTCATAGTTAAGCTGTAACCCGTAAGCAGCATCAGACCAGTCATCTCCAACCGTTCCGCCAGCCCAGTCATAGCGTTCGCTCATCATACCCAAACGCCCTTTGAGACTAAACTCACCGTTCATAATAATTTTATAGGTTGCATATCCGGAAAATGTTCTTAGATCAAAATCTGTTGCTGTCGGATGCGTTAAAGAATCCACTGTTTCAGAATACTCAAGTTCCATACCAAAGCCTTCGTCAGATGTCATACCCAGTTTAAGATGGACAGATTTTCCGTCACTGTAGCCTGTCTGTTCATAGTTGACATTACCGATTCCGATACCATAATAGCGATCTACATCTATAGCACAAACTGATGTTGAAAGTACCCCTGCCATTAATAAAGCTGATGTCAATTTATTCATTATTATCCTTTGTTCTTTCTCAAAATTTAAAATCAAAAAGCAAAATACATGCCATCCTAACAGATCCCCTGTTGATCAATCAATAAATAGTGCTATCTCGTCTGCCAACAAAAAGTCTCTGTTGTAGATCTTGTCATCCTTTTTATAAAGTTTTCCCTCACGGATTAAAAGTTCTGCCCTTTGTAGCTCATCACTATTAAGCTCTTCCCAAGGAAACCCTACAACCGAACGCATGCCCAGCAGCAGTTTTTCTATTTTTTCATCCTCGTTACTCAATCTCTCTTCACTACGTTTTAAAGGCTCCTGAATATAGGCCTGTACATCAGTTTGAGGGTAGTAACGCACACTTTTGACACACCCTACCGCACCGCTTCCGATTCCCAGATAGTCATCATACTCCCAATAGCCTCTGTTATGGATGCTTTGGTAGGTGCCGAAGTTGGATATCTCATAGTGTGGAAAGCCCCTTTTTTGAATCTCATCGATAAACCACTGCGTCAGTTCCAACTTCTCCGCAGCAACTTCTGGCTGCATCGCCAAAACCGTTCCCTCTTCTATCGTCAGGGCATAGGCACTGATATGGTTTATAGGCAACTTGAAGGCCTGATCGAGATCATGTTCCAACAGCTCCTTGGTATCTAAAGCGGTCGCATAGATCAGGTCAATTGAGAGGTTTTTTATCCCTATGGCATAGGCATCATTTACGGCCCGAATGGTATCTTCCGGACCGTGTGCCCGGTTTAGCAACTTCAGCTTTTCGGGGTCAAAGCTTTGAGTCCCGAAACTGATGCGGTTGACTCCAAGCTTTTTCATCCCTTCCAGCCATGACAAAGTGGCCGAATTGGGATTGGCCTCGGATGTAATCTCTGCATCCTCTTTAAGATAGGGGTGAATCACGTCAAAAAAAGGTTGATAAAGCTCCGGCTTTACCGTCGAGGGTGTCCCTCCTCCGATAAAGAGTGTTTTCAGCCCTTTTTCGGGT
>JBFEYF010000315.1:0-1759 GCA_041562295.1 Sulfurimonadaceae bacterium | reverse complement strand
TATACCCTTATCTATTTTGCCCTCATTCTCTTAATAGCCTACAGCGGTATCAACATCTGGCAGCCTGTCCCCTTCACCATCACCTCGTTTACCAATCTTTTTACCACCTATATCATCGTGTTTGCACTGGTCTTTTACTTTGAGCTCAGCCGCTCAGAAGCGATTCATGCAATGCGCCAAGCCAGGATGCATGAGCACCAGACGTTTTTAGAGCTCAAAGAGAAGACCGTCAAACTCAATGAAACCCTTCATGAACTGCAGGAGTATAAAGAGAGTCTGGAGAGCAAAGTAGAAGAGACGCTCAAAGAGAAACGCGCCCAGGAACAGATATTGATGCAGCAATCCAAGATGGCAGCGATGGGCGAGATGATCGCGGCCATCGCCCACCAGTGGAAACAGCCCCTCTCTACGGCATCGGTCATTATCGACAGCATGCAGATACAGCAGATGCTGGAACAAAGCAGTGCCTTAAGTGAGGATCTTGACTCCCTGACAGAGCAGATCAACTATATGTCGCAGACGATAACCGACTTTTCCAACTTTTTCCGCCCCTCCAAAGAGATGCAGCGCTTCAAACTGGTTGAGGCCGTAGATAATGTGATCAAACTGATGGAACACCAGCTGGTGCGTCACCGTATCACTCTGAGCAAGGTGGATTTTGATGACTCTATCGAGATCCTCGGACTCAAAAATGAGTTTTTGCAGGTCCTATTAAATATTATCAACAATGCCAAAGATGCGCTCAAAAGTGCCATGGAAGAGGATCGGTTACAGGAAGAGGAGGCACAGATCACCCTCAGCTTACGCCAAAACCGTGATACAATTGCACTTACGGTTGCCGATAACGGCGGCGGTATCGACCTGGCTACGTTACCTTATATTTTTGACCCCTACTTTACGACAAAAGAGGAAGGTATCGGTACGGGCATCGGTCTGTATATGTCAAAAATCATTATTGAGGAACATATGTATGGAAAACTCACATGCAGCAACAACGACAAAGGTGCCGTTTTTACGATCACATTTGAAAAAGAGTCTGCTGGGGATCATCATCCTGCTTCTTCTGACACTCAACTATCTGCCCCAGACACAGAAAGTCACTCATAACTATCTTGATGCCTCACTCGAACGTGCAGTCACCAGTTTTGCTATCGCTAAAGGTCTCAATGCCCTTATCTCTGTAGCCCAGGGAACCGAAATCGCGGCTACTCCGGCCGGTATGGGCGTCAACTTTGCCATCGGTGAGCTTTTAGACCCGGTCAATGATATGGTAGAGCGTTTCTCCTGGGTCATGCTGGCTTCTACGGTCTCACTGGGCATACAAAAAGTGATCGTCTCCATCGTCGGGACACCGCTGATGCAGGCTCTCTTTTCACTTCTGGCCTTTCTCTTTTTTTATGCCCTGATACGCGGTCACCGTTTTATGGCGACCCAGACGCTGAGGCTTTTTCTTTTCTTTTTGATCCTGCGATTTTCTATGCCGCTGATCGCTCTTGGCAATGAGATGATCTACCAGAACTTCCTTGCCGCTGACTACAGACAATCCGTAGCTCAGCTGCAGGAGACCCAAAACAGTGTCGAGACCATTCAGCAGCAGGAGAACCGGGATGAGAAGCTTTCGCTTTGGGCCAAGATAAAACGAGCCTACGAATCGACCGCCAGTGCGCTCAATATCAAAAAGCAGCTTGCCGATCTGAAAACAACGCTTGAAGCGAGCTTCAACCACCTCCTTTCACTTATTACTATCTTTACGATCCAG
>JBFEYF010000314.1:0-1763 GCA_041562295.1 Sulfurimonadaceae bacterium | reverse complement strand
TTTGGAAGCGAAGTTCGGCAGGGCCGCTCATGCGATGAAAGCGATCGGTGTGATAGAGACACTGCAGTTTTTGGATGCACAGATCTCTAAAGATGAACTGGAAACTCTGATTACGACGCACACGGCCCAGCTGGCTAAACGCCAGACAACCTTTAACAAGACACAGTTTCAGGGTGTGGTACGTGCACCGGTAGAAGAACTCTTTAAAAAGATCGAACAGTTTGTAACTAACTGAAAAATTCAGTTCATTTTTTGAGCTACATGATAAAGTTAGAGAATTAAGGAGTTTATGATGGAGTGGTTTCTCTCTTTTTTTGATGCATTGATCGATCTGAGCAATGCAATGGCCATCTATATCCTGTTTGGCCTTCTGTTCGCAGGACTTTTACATGAATTGGTCCCCGAGTCGATCGTCAAAGAGCATCTGGGCAATGATACGGTCGGTTCTGTCGCCAAAGCGACACTTTTTGGCGTGCCGCTTCCGGTCTGTTCCTGCGGGGTGATCCCCTTGGCGACCAGTATCAATAAAAGCGGAGCGAGCAAAGGTGCGACGCTCAGTTTTCTTATATCGACACCGATAACCGGTATCGATTCGATCCTGGCCACTTTCGGTATGTTCGGATGGGCATTTACACTCTACCGTCTGGTCACCTCCGTGATCATTGCGATGGTCGCCGGTATTTTGACCAATATCTTCGAGACAAAAAACAGAGTTGACACGGCACCGGCAATGCAGTTTTCGGCCCAGCCGCAATCTGAAGCGTCTGACTCCTGCTGTTCAAGCCAAAGTTCATGCTGCAGTTCACAAAAAGATGATTCAGGGTTCTCATTTGTCAAGGCTTTGCAGTACGGCTTTGGAACACTCTTAAAAGATATCGCCAAACCTCTTTTTTGGGGTCTGATGGCCGGTGCCTTGATTACGGTAATTGTTCCCAAAGATATGGCGGGGTTTATCGCGGATAACAGCTGGCTGAGTTACCTGATCGTCGTGGCTATAGCGGTACCGATGTATGTCTGTGCCACGGCGAGTCTGCCTATTGCCGCGGCTCTTATTCTATCCGGGGTGAGTGCCGGTGCCGCATTTGTCTTCCTATCCGCGGGACCTGCAACCAATACGGTAACGATCGGCGTCGTGAAAAAGATGCTGGGTAAAACGGCATTAATGATCTACCTGGGAACGATCGTCGTGGGTTCCATTATCTTCGGTCTGGGTCTGGATACGATGTTTGCCTGGATGGAGATCGATATCAAAAACTTTATCCCGATGCATGAGATGGCATCCCTATATGACATTGCAAGTTCTGTAACGATGTGGGCACTGTTGCTCTATTTCCTGTTGCAGCCCCTGTGGCAAAAAGAGTCGTGTGAGATGGAGCATGAAGAGCCTAAAGGTGAGAGCTGCTGCGGACATTAAACGGCTTTGATTCTCATTAGACAGAGCTGCTTTTTAACTCTTTTTGCAGCTTTTGTACTCTGATACCACATCATGACTATGACGGATGCCGCGATAGTGATATCGTCGCTATCCGACAACATTCCCCTCATTTGTCTGATATTAATTGTTTTATTGCTTGATTCATGTTATGGTTGTAGAAGTGAATAACATCTTCATAAAAAGTGAATCTCAAGATGAAACGGTTACTTTTAATCTTCTCTTTTATACTATCCATGGCAGGGGCCAATGAGGCCGAAGATATCATCAAAAAAGTCGAAAAAAATATGCGCGGTGATAATGCCCATATGCGTCTGACGATGACGATTTC
>JBFEYF010000313.1:0-1778 GCA_041562295.1 Sulfurimonadaceae bacterium | reverse complement strand
GAGTACTCCTCCATGAAGTTTGCCCTCTTTTTTATGGGAGAGTATATCGCGATGAACGCCTCGGCGGCACTGATCGTCACCCTCTTTTTGGGCGGCTACAACCTCCCCTGGGTCTCGACGCAGATGCTCGTTAACAACCCGCATACTTTTATCATCACGACCATGGTCGCGTTGGCACTTTTCGCCCTGCTGCTGATGCGCTGGATCTATAAAAACAACCGCCGTAACGAGATCGTCTGCCAGCAGCGCCTGGTAGAAGCGCGACTGCTCAATACCCTGATCACCCTCTTTCTCATCGCTATTGAAGTCCTTCTGGTATGGATCTACACCTCCCATATGACCCAGACGGCTATAGTGACGATGACGGCGGTCGTTCAGGTGGCCATCTTTATGATCAAACTCTTTATCATCAATATGCTTTTTATCATCGTACGCTGGACCTTCCCCCGTTTTCGTTATGACCAGATCCAGTATCTTGGGTGGTATATCCTGTTGCCGCTCGCTTTGGCCAATGTCTTTATTACCGCGATGGTCATCGTACTTTAGGAGTGTTGTATGAACTATAAAATCGTCAAGCGCCACGGTAAAAGTTTTAAAGAGCGAATCTTCCTGCCTGCACTGTTGGGCGGACTGAGAGTGACCATCAGACACTTTTTTTACAACCTCTTTCATGCGCCCCAGATTCCGGTCTTGGAGTACCCCGAGGTACTGCCAAACGACCTGACCGACCGCTACAGGGGACACCACCGTCTTACACACCGCTATGACGGCTCTATCCGCTGTGTCGCCTGCTTTATGTGTGCTACGGCCTGCCCCTCCAACTGTATCTTTATCGTAGGCAAAGAGCGCGAAGACAGTGTCGACGAGAAAGAGCCGGAACGTTTTGATATCGACCTCTTGGAGTGTATCTTCTGCGGCTACTGTGTCGAAGCCTGCCCCTGTGATGCGATCCGTATGGACAGTGATATCTTCTCGATCGTAGCCAACGAACGTAAAGACTTCATCGTCACCAAAGAGCAGCTTCTGGCCATTCCCGGAGCCTACGAGCCCCAACAAAGCCGTGCCCAACAAGGAACTCAACATGTATGATATTCTCTTTTTTATTTTGGCCCTCTTGGCCGTAGCCGGAGCTGTCGGTATGATCAGTATGGTACAGCCGATATTCTCCGCTATCAGCTTTATCGTTACACTGATCGCTTTGGCAGGCATCTTTGCCCTGCTTGACAGCTCTTTTTTGTTTGCGATCCAGATCATCATCTATGCCGGGGCCATCGTATCACTGATTCTTTTTATCATCATGTTTTTAAATATCCAGCCAAAAAACCTTCCTGCCGAACCCCATAAAAACCGCTGGATCTTTTTCACAGCCCTCGCTGTTACACCGTTTGGGTACCTTCTTGTCACGACACTAAAAAAGCTGCCGTTACCCAAAGATCATCCTGAAGGTTTCGGCACTATCAAAAGTGTGGGGCATACCCTCTTTAGCGACTTTGTCCTCCCCTTTGAGATGATCTCCATTTTGCTGATTATCTCTTTGATCGGGGCAGTCGTACTGGCACAGAAAAAACAGGAGGGTGAAGATGCACTTTAACGCACTGGTACTCGCGGTCACTCTCTTTTGTCTGGGTATCGTCGGCATTATAAGCCGGCGCAATATCTTTGTACTCTATATGTCCGTAGAGCTGATGCTTAACGGTATCAACCTCGGTTTTGTGACGGCATCCTCACTCTTTGCCAAAGGGGACTCTCAGGTGATTGCCATACTGGTCATGGCCATT
>JBFEYF010000312.1:0-1789 GCA_041562295.1 Sulfurimonadaceae bacterium | reverse complement strand
TGGGAATGATGATCTAAAGGCTGCGTCCGAACAGAGTAGAATCACGAAATATCTCTTGATAGACAAAGATTATATTACCGAAGACGCCGACATACTTTTTGATATCTACGAAGTCAATGAGGATCAAAGAGGCGTTACCCTGTTTATCGATAAAGATACCACGATAAACAGTGAGCACAAGGTTACGATTCAAGATTCGCGACCCCTTTATATCCATAGGAACCATAAAGAGGATTATGACAACTACTGCGCCTTGCATCTTAGAAGCATCGCCCAATCCGTCGATATACCTTTTGAGTTCAAATCATCCGTGCTTTACAATAAAGCCGAAAAGGTGATGAACACCCTTTTTAGTGACCCCGAAGCGTTGGGCAATGCCGAAGCCGCCAAAGAGGTGGTCGATGATCTGGTCTATACGATTTTGGATGACAACTTTACCGTCGAATCGATGATGAAGATCGCGGCGCATGACTACTATACCCACACACACTCTATCAATGTCTCCATCTACGCTATCAGCCTCGGCTCATTGCTGGGGCTCAAAGATGAACATTTAAAAGAGCTGGGAGAAGCGGCCCTGTTGCACGATCTGGGCAAAAGCCAGGTCTGTACCTCCATCATCAATAAAAACGGCAAACTCACGACGACGGAGTTTGCCGAGATGATGAACCATCCCGCCTGGGGTGATGAGATCGCCCAAAAGCTTGGCATCACCAACAAAAGAGTCCTACTAGGGATCAGACACCATCATGAGAAGATGGACGGTACCGGCTACCCCGACAAACTCCCCGAAGCGAAGATCCCGCTTTTCGCACGTATCATCGGTGTCTGTGACGTCTTTGACGCGCTGACGACCAAACGAAGCTATAAAGACCCGATGACAAGTTTCAACGCCTTTAAACTGATCAAAAATCAGATGCAGGGGCATCTGGATATGAAGCTTGTGGATGCCTTGGCACGCCTGTGCAGTATCCAAAGCCTACAGAAGTGATGATAGCTTTTCGTAGATATAGTGGCCGTTATGCAGTGACGCTTTAAACCCCACCTTGTTGGGTATATGATCGGCATGGCCCACGATCAGGTACCCTCCCCTTTGCACCAACGCATAAAAGACCTGCTCCGCTTTGGCCGCACTCTCTTTATCAAAATAGATCAGCATATTCCGCGAAAAGACGACATCGAACGTTCCCAGCTCCTTGACACGCGGATCGAAGAGATTGTAGTTATAAAAGCGTACGGCCGAGCGGATCCGCTCTTTTAAGCGGTACTTATCCCCCTCTGGTACAAAATACTCCCTAAGATCCTCCTCGCTTACCCGGTGCACCCTTCGCTTGGCATAAAGACCGCTTTGGGCCTGCACGATCACTTCACTGTTGATATCCAGCCCGACGATCTCGATATCCTCTATTCTTTTGCCCGATTTGAGCAGGGAGATCAGCAAAGAGAAGCTCTCTTCACCGCTGGAGCTGGGGGCACAGAGGATGCGTACCTTTTGTCTCGCTTCCCGGCACGCCTGAACGATATACTCAATCGCCCGCATCTCTCTGAAAAAGTAGCTCTCATTGACGGTCAGCAGGTCAAAAAGGGCATGCCAGGAGGTTTCATCCTTTTGCACGTGTGCCACGATATCCGAGGGGGCGACAGAGAGTGACTCAAAAAGCTCGATCACTTTGCGGTCCATCGAGAGGCGGTTGTTTTGAGGGAATGTCAACCCGCTTTCATTATAGACATACTCATAAAGGGGATCCAATCTTCTATCCACGCTGTTCATTTAACCCTCTGCCAACCC
>JBFEYF010000311.1:0-1790 GCA_041562295.1 Sulfurimonadaceae bacterium | reverse complement strand
CGGTATCACTTTTTTATGTAAATAACGGTTTGGGCTTATCCAGGATCAAATAGATATAGGTCTTGCCTTCGTCACTCTCTTTGACCGTGATATGGGCATTGATCGGTTCTTTACGTGCCGTAATATGGTTGGAAAAAGCCTGGGCGATATGAAAAAGGTTCATCTCAAACGGGAAGACAAACTCGGTGATATCTTTTTCCAAAATAAGGTCTGAGATGCTTTCGATCATATGCCAGTAAAAGATTTTATTGGTAGCTCTTTGCAAACGGCTCTTATACATGATCTCCAAGTTGCTGACACAGGCATCTCGTTCTTCGGGACTGATATGGCAATACTCCTGCGCATCCGTAAGCTCTTTTTGAAGCTTTTTCTCATACTTGGCCAGCTCTTCTTCGGTCGTCTGTTCGATCTCGATATGCGTCTGCTCGATCCAGGATACGATCTCCTGGATATTGACATGTTTTTTCAAAGGGGTATAGACAAAAGGGTTTCTTTTAGCTGGAGCCTCTTCCAAAAGTCTGAAAAGATGATAGACCTCTTGAAAGTAGATAAATTTGTCCGGATGGTAATCCTCAAACATGACACCGGTGTGCGAAATAGATGGTTTGGAACCTGCGTACTCAATATGCATTGTCAACCTTTGTTTTGGAGGAAAACCTTATTGTAACAAAAAACTATGACGAAAAATGTTTAATGATAGATTCCGCTGCTACTTTACCGCTGGCCCATGCAAAATGAAAGTTATATCCGCCCCTGTCACCGACGATATCAAGCAGCTCTCCCACGCAATACAACCCGTCGACTTTCTTGGACATCATAGTCTGCGGATCGATCTCCGAAGTCACTATACCGCCGCCGCTCACCTCGGCATGCTTAAACCCATGGGTATCTTTGACCACAAAGCGCCATCCCAATAGCTGGCTGACAAGGCGCTGGATCACTTTCATATCAACATCACAACCTTTAAGTTCTGTAGAAAGGCCTGACTCTTTTAGCGCCTGAATAGCAATCTTGGAGTGGATCATACCGGAAAGAAGCGTACTAAACATCAGATCCGGGGCCTGTCTGCACAGGGTGTCGATCTTCGAACTCAGGTGTTGACGGTCAAATTTAGGCAGGAGGTTCACTTCGATCTGAACCTCCTGAAAGAGAGAGAGTGCATATGACGCCTCGCACGAAAGGTCCAAAACAGACAGACCGGAAACACCGTACCGGGTAAACAGCAGGTCATCTTCGATTTTGCCGCCTCGCTGGCCGTCTATGATCAACTGTACCGCGGCCTGCTGCCTGACTCCGGTCATCTTCGTAAAACTCTCCCCCTCAAGCTGTAACTGAACCAGTGCGGGATAGGTCGGTGCACAGGAGTGTCCCAAGGCTTCCACCATCCCGATACCGCTTCGGTTACCTCCCAGCTGGGGAGCGGCTTCGCTTCCTGCTGCCATAATAAGCGCATCAAACCCTGTAAAAGAGTCCGCTTCACTGTAGAGTGAAAAAGCGTTCTCTTTAACGATCTTCTCTATTTTAGTGTTCAGATGCAGTTTGACACCCTTGCTTTGTAGGGTCTCCTGCAACAGTTGCACAACCGAACGGGCTTCATAGGAGAAGGGATAGGCCTTGCCATCGGCTTTGGTATCCAAAAACATACCCCACTGCTTAAAGAGGCGTTCAAGCTCTTTAAAGGAGAGGCGTTCCAAAGCGTACGCGGCAAAACCGGGTTCATACCCGGCATAATGATCAAGAGAGATATTTTTATTGGAGATATTGCAGTGGCCGTTTCCCGAAGCGAGGAT
>JBFEYF010000310.1:0-1797 GCA_041562295.1 Sulfurimonadaceae bacterium | reverse complement strand
GACATCGACTTCAGTCGCTTCGACCGTCACCCCCATGCCGATCGCATCTTTATAGGCGTCATTCTCTTTGACTTTGATCGCGATGTCGGTATTGAGTCCCGCATTGACGTTACCCGTCGATTTGAAACTGATCTCGCTGACTTCCAGCTCCTCTTTGATATAGTAGGTGGTACCGTCTTTATCGATATAGCCGTTTTTCTTGGAAAAATATTGGATCTTTTCATCATCCTCTTTGATCTCGATCGTCTCTTCGTCGATATCAAACGTGGGAAGGTGCGAACCGTCCGATTCGGGAACCTCGACAAAAACGCCCCGGCAGTTTCGTCCCGGGGAACCCGTCTTGGGCTTGCGGTAGGTCACCAGCAACTCACCGATCTCTACCGATGTTATAAACCCCCGCTCTTTATAATCGATCCGCCCGTAATCATCTTCGTTTTTATGTTTCTCGTCAAAATGGAGTTCCAGCTCATCATCAACCGTCGCCACCGCACCCAGACTCTTGGAGACTAAAAGCTTGGTATCTTCTGCAAAAACATACTCCTCGTTGATCTCGGCTTTTGCGGCGATCTTGGCAAGTTCTGAGACCATCTCTTCATCCCACATATCGATCAGGATATTGGCTCTGAGTTTGCGTTTGTTAAAATAGTCCAGAAGATCTTTTTGGGAGTTTTTGCTTTTGACGATCTTCGAGCCGGCTTTGATGACGGCATAGACAGCCGTCAGGGTTTTATTGCCCGATATCGTCATATCCAGATCGGGATAGAGCGGTTCACCGGCAGGGATAATCTCCACATCATAAACCTGCTTGAGGAAGAGATTCGGGTTAGCCAACACTTCGGGGTCGCTTAAGCGTCGCAGATCCGATTCATCCGCCTCTTTGAACTCTAAAGCGGCATCACCCTCTTTTTTTGTCTCATCGAGCTCTTTGATATACATCTCCGTTTTGATCAGGTTCATATCCAGATCCTGAACGGAGAGGTCGTACTCTTTGGAGATAGCAAGCAGCTCTTTGGCTACATTGGATGTACGGACCAATTTCGATGTAAACGTCTTCTCTTCTTCTGCCACGGAACACTATTCCCTTTAACTTTTTGTTATACTTACGATAAATTTATGAAAATTAACAATAGCAATTATTATACCCATAATATCGACAGGAAGCCTAATGTTTAAATCAATATTCACAAATAGTGTCGGGATTTTAACATCCAGGATACTAGGCTTCGTCCGTGATCTTATGACTGCGAGTGTTCTGGGCGCCAATATCTACAGCGATATCTTTTTTGTAGCCTTTAAACTTCCCAACCTTTTTCGGCGGATTTTTGCCGAGGGAGCCTTTTCCCAAGCCTTTATCCCCGCCTTTACCCGTACCGCAAAAAAAGCGACTTTTGCCGTCAAGATACTCTTCTCCTTTTCCGTCTTTATCCTGGCTTTAACCCTGATCGTACAGATCTTTCCCAAAGAGGCGGTGACCCTGATCGCTTTCGGTTTTGATGATGCCACACGAACCGTGGCCGCCCCCTATGTCGCGATCAACTTCTACTACCTTATTCTGATCTTCTGGGTCACCTTTTTTACGGCGCTGCTGCACTATCGCCACCACTTTGCCACCTCGGCATTCTCCACGGCACTCTTAAACCTCTCGCTTATCGGAGCACTTCTTTTAGCCAAAGAGCAGGCGCCGGCCGTGATCGTCACCTTTTTGAGCTACGGGGTCGTTATGGGAGGTCTCTTACAGTTGGCGGTCCACCTTTGGGCTATCTACAAAGTAGGCCTCTTCCCTCTTCTTTTCGGCGG
>JBFEYF010000309.1:0-1801 GCA_041562295.1 Sulfurimonadaceae bacterium | reverse complement strand
CTGGGCCAAAAACGTGTACCGATGTTTGAGTACGGAACCATCTTTGACCCCCAAAGAGGGGAACGTGTTGTCATGTCATTTATCTATTCGGGTGATATGGAGAGTGCCAAGGTCAGCAATCACGGTCAGCCTGAGACGATCGATTTTGAATCCTTCGCCCAAAAAGTGGGTGATGTTATCGGTGATTATGCATTGGCTGAGTGTGAACCTTCACACGGCTTGATGCACCCCTATCAGAGTGCTTCACTTTTAGTTGACGGGCACGAAGCGGGGGTACTCTTTAAGCTCCATACCAAAGTTGCCGACTCCCTTGACCTGCCTGATACCTATTTGGCCCAGATCGATGTAGAGAAACTGCACAAAGGGCGCACCCAGGCACAAGGCTATTCGAAATACCAGGCAGTCAGACGTGATATCAGTATCGTAGTGCCGCAGGATTTTGTCTATGCGAGTATCAAAGAAAAACTAGAACGTCTTGATATAGAAGAGCTTAACAGTGTCGATATGATCGATATCTACAGTGATGAAAGTCTCAAAGACCAGGTGAGTCTGACACTGCGTTTTATCATCCAGTCCGATGAAAAGACACTTAAAGATAAAGAGATTAACACTATTATGAAAAAGATCACAGATCTGTTGACAACTGATCTTGGATTTACACTGAGGTAACCTATGAGTAAATGTGTTGAGATAAAAAAAGCGGACGCTTTTGAGCTAGAGATCGATTCGATAGCATCGGATAAATCGATCTCCCACCGTTCGGCGATGTTTTCTGTTTTGGCAAAAGGAACGACCAGGATTCGTAACTTCCTCAAGGCTGAAGATACCCTCAACACACTCAATATCGTCAAGAATCTCGGGGCAACGGTCAAAGAGGAAGAGGGTATTATCTATATCTCTTCTGAAGGGATCAAGGAGCCGTTTGATATTCTCGATTGTGGAAATTCGGGTACCGGTATCCGCCTTTTTTGCGGTCTTTTGGCCTCTGCAGAGGGCTCTTTTGTCTTAACCGGGGATGAGTATCTCAAACGCCGCCCGATGAAGCGGGTAACTGCTCCTTTGCAGAGTATAGGGGCCCATATCGACGGAAGAGATAACGGTGATTTGGCTCCGTTGCATGTACGCGGTGCTTCTCTAAAGGCCTTTGATTACCAAAGCAAGATTGCATCGGCCCAGGTCAAGTCGGCGCTGATTTTAGCAGCACTCAAAGCTGATGGAGTCTGCAGATACAGCGAGCCCGAGCTCTCCAGAGACCATACCGAACGCATGCTTAACGGCATGGGGGCGACAATTAAAAGAGAGGGTCTCAAACTAGAGATCGAACCGCTTACGGGATTGTTAGAGCCTTTGGATATCTACGTCCCAACCGACCCCTCGTCAGCCTTTTTCTTTGCTGTTGCCGCCGCCATTTTGCCGGGTTCAAGGGTGACGCTCAAAGGCGTGACCCTCAACCCCACGCGCATCGAAGCTTTTAAAGTGTTGGAAAAGATGGGGGCCAAAATCGACTATATAGAAAAAGAGAACCGGTATGAACCGATAGGGGATATCATTGTCTCTTATGCCCCTTTAAAAGCGGTCACGGTCAGTGAGAATATTTCGTGGCTTATCGATGAACTGCCGGCGCTCTCTATTGCAATGGCGTGTGCAGAAGGTACGAGCCGGGTAGAAAATGCGGAGGAACTTCGTGTCAAAGAGAGTGACCGTATCTCAACGGTTATGACAAACCTGCAAAAATGCGGTATCGATGTGGAAGAGTTCAAAGACGGCTATACGGTAACGGGCGGGACGCTGCAAGAGGCAG
>JBFEYF010000308.1:0-1807 GCA_041562295.1 Sulfurimonadaceae bacterium | reverse complement strand
CGATGCGTACGATGCGTGTCAATAAAGAGAAGATGGAGGCGGCCTGTAAAGTGGGACACCTGAGTGCCACCGATCTGGCCGACTATCTTGTTTCAAACTGCGGGGTACCGTTTAGAGAGGCACACTTTATCACCGGTAAAGCGGTTGCCAAATCGGAAGAGCTCGGTTGTGACCTGAGCGAACTGCCGTATGCAGAGCTTCAGGCAATTGATGGCCGCATACAAGAAGATGTCATCCCGGCACTGGGTCTGAGAGCCTCTATGGATGCCCGTAAATCCCAGGGCGGTACATCGACCGAATCGACAAAAAAACAGCTGGAACTGTTTAAAAGCTGGATGGAAACAGTAAAATAATCAAAAAAGTTTGCTCTTTTAAAAGTGGCTGGCCGCGTGGCCCTGCTGGCGAAGCAAACCCAGTGTTAACGCAGGTAGCGGAATTTAGTTCCGATACCGTATGAATCAAATGACTAAAAAGGAATTAATATGAACGTTACGATTACACACCAAGAGGGTATGAAGTTTGAAGCGAAGACGGCAAAGTCAAGCTTCGTTATCGACTGTCCGACGATTACTCCTATCGAGTATTTTCTAAGCGGCATTATCTGCTGTTCTGCAACGGATGTCGTGATGCTTCCTAAAAACCAGGGATATACGGTAACGGATCTGCAGGTCAGCGGTGACGTGGTAAGAAACGAAGATCACCCTAAAAAGTTCAATACGTTGCACCTTGATTACAGTTTCAACTCTGACGGAGATGATGACAAAGCGGCTAAATGGGTGATGGCTTCGGTTGAGACTTACTGTTCGACGATCAACACGATCCGTGATGCGGTCAAGATCAGCTATACCATCAGACATAACGGTAACGTTATCCGTGAGAATGTAGAGATGATTTCAGGCGGCGGTTCCAACATCGACCTGGGTGAAATAGACGCCTGCGGCGCCTAGGCTGAAGAGTCGCTATGGCCTATGAACTGGAAAAACGGTTAGTTATCGGACTCGCCTCTTCGGCACTCTTTAATCTGGATGAGTCCGACCGTGTTTTTCAGGAGATGGGCGAAGATGCCTACAGAAACTATCAGCGCGAGCATCAGCATGATGTGCTGGAAAAAGGGGTCGCTTTCCCTTTTATCAAGCGCTTGCTGACACTCAATGAGCTTAATCCCCAGGACCCTCCTGTAGAGGTGGTCCTTCTTTCACGCAATGACCCCGACACAGGCATGCGGGTGATGCACTCTATCGAACACTACGGGTTGAATATGACACGTGCTCTTTTTTTGCAGGGACGTGAACCCTACAAATATATCGAAGCGCTTAATATCTCACTCTTTTTATCAGCTAACGAACAGGATGTCAAAGAG
Source organism: Sulfurimonadaceae bacterium (assembly GCA_041562295.1). GTDB lineage: Bacteria > Campylobacterota > Campylobacteria > Campylobacterales > Sulfurimonadaceae > JBFEYF01. The sequence continues at coordinate 447 of JBFEYF010000308.1, read as the reverse complement.
GCGATCAATGCCGGCTACTCAGCGGGGCAGGTCTTAGAATCCAATATCAATGACGATGATACGGATGAAGAGCTGCGTATCGCTTTTGACTTCGACGGTGTGATTGCCGATGACCAGGCGGAGACGGTCTATCAGCAGGAAAACCTTGATGCTTTTCATAAGCATGAGAAGGAAAATGCGGCAGTGACCCATAACGAGGGACCTTTACTTACCTTCTTACGTAAAGTGGCCCATATACAACAGCTGGAACTTGCCAAAAAAGAGCAGGATAGCAGCTACCGTCCCAAACTTCGTGTCTCGATCGTCACAGCGCGTTCGGCCCCGTCCCATGAGCGGGTGATCAACACGATGCGAAGCTGGAATATCATCGTCAACGAAGCCTATTTCCTGGGCGGAATTGAGAAGAAAAAGGTATTGGAAGTGCTTAATCCCCATATCTTCTTTGAT
>JBFEYF010000307.1:0-1810 GCA_041562295.1 Sulfurimonadaceae bacterium | reverse complement strand
TTGATCATCTTGCGCCGTGCGTTGTTATAATCATCACTGGCACCCAGCAGATCGATCAGGCTGCGGCGCCCGATATTAAACTCTTTGTAATAGGAGTTAAGTTTATCTTTACTTGACTGAACATACCATTTAATAAAAACCGTCTGCTTGGAAGTGATACGAAATGCATTCCATGCCAGCTGGATCGTCTCGATCACGTCACGTTTGACCTGATGCATCTGCTGATCTTTTTGGTGCATCTCACTCACCTTTTTCTGTGTATAGGCACGGTCGCTAAAGCCGTTAAAAAGGTTATAGGTCAGATAGACTACCGCCCTGGTATTGGTCGTTTCCCCCTCGATGCCGCTGACGTTTTCCGTCACCGAATCCGAAAGCTCCAGATCGACCTTGGGCCAGTAGCTGCTGCGGCTTGCTCTATAGGCATGCATCGTAGCCATCTTTTCAAAAGAGGCCACCTTGATCGACGGGTTGTTCTCCAGGGCGATCTGCGTGATCTCCTCTATCGTGTTGGGAAGCTGTTCCTGAAACTGGGTCTCACTGATCTCCTTGAGTGTCACATAGCGTCCGAAAAGCTTATGAAAGTTGACCAGGGTATCCTGGATATTATTCTCGGCACTGAGATGGTTGGTATAGGCCAGGGCCAGTTTGGAGCGCGCCTCTTTGAGATCGGAAAGTCTTTGCAGCCCCTGTTTCTGTTTGCCAAGCATATCGTCATAGATCTTCTCATCCATCTTGATATTATCTTTCTCAACGACCATCAGCGCTTTGTGACGCAATATATTGATGTAGTGTTCGATCAGTAAAAGCAGCGTCCGGTCAACCTCTTCCATGTAGCTGTAGGCTGCCGCCTGCAGACGCGCTTTTTGTTGACGTGTCGTGTAGCTGTCCCCGTACCCGTTAAAAAGGTTATAGCTGAGCGTCACCTTCTGCTCCGTGACACTGAGTTCCCGTTTGGGATCTGTCTGAAGCGCGTTTTTGGCATTTTCACTACCCGTTCCCACTGTCACATCCAGCGTCGGGAAATAGGCGCCTCTTGCATAGTGCAGATCTTCCCTGACGGCATTATAGTTATTCATCCGCTCTTTGATCGAAGGGTTGTTCTCAATCGTCTTTGTGATCGCCTCATTCAGATCCAGACCATAAAGCGAAAGTGCCGGTAACAAAACTCCCGCAGCTATACCTTTCAACGACATGGTTAAACTTCTTACGCTTCTCACTATTGATCCTTCACACAGCGAAGATGAATCTGTTCCGCTTTATCAAAGGTAAAATCCCCGCCGTGGTCAAACGAGATTCCCCACGCCCTGTCATGGTCATAATCACTGCTTGTCGAGGACCAGTAAGGCCCTTTGCTGAACTCTTTAAAAGATGCATGGATCGCTGACCCTTTTTGAGTATGGTCGGTTATGAGGTAGAGTTCATTGAAGTTGGGCAGCCTCCAATCATCAAACCCGCCGAATTTAAGCTGTTCACACGTTTTGATCGCGGCAACCCATGTCGAGGCTTCCAGCGCTTTACCGTCATACCAGATCAGTTCGGCCTCTTTATCCCAGACAAGCCCTTTTTCCTCGTTGCGCTCAAACCGTACGCTCTGTGGGGCCTCTTTTGCTCTCTTAGCGGTATCGAGACTCTTTTGGGTATTGTGCAACGCTTTTTCAACCTGTGCGGAAGCGATTTTGGCTCGGTCCAGAAACGTCACCCCCTCTTTGACACAGATCGCGTAATGGTTGTCCGTATCTTCGCGGTAATAGTCTCCGCCGTCAAAAAAGTAAAGCACCCACCGGTATCCCTCTTTGGCGGCATAGGGGGT
>JBFEYF010000306.1:0-1813 GCA_041562295.1 Sulfurimonadaceae bacterium | reverse complement strand
CAGGTTCTGCCGCACCAGATCTATAACTCCAATGCCCCGACCTTTTTAGCCCGTGCCCGCGAATGGGGTGCTGAGGTGACCTTTGTCGGCAGTGCCAAAGATAACCTGGAAGATATCAAGCAGCATATCGAGGCCTCTTTGGATGCGGATCTGATCGTCACATCGGGCGGTGTCAGTGTAGGGGATGCCGATTTTACTCGAGAAGCGTTTGACTCCTTCGGCATGGAGCGTATTTTTGAAAAGGTTAATATCAAGCCGGGTAAACCGACGACATTCGGGCGTATCGGATCAAGCTGGGTATTGAACCTTCCGGGCAACCCGCTGGCAGCGCTGATCAATTATGAACTCTTTGGCACGAAAGCACTTTTAAAGCTGAGCGGAAACAGCGCGTCACACCTGCAGCCTATTTCTGCCCAGGCGGGTGAGGATATCACGCTAAGACCGGGACGCGTTACCGTTATCCCGGGGAAATGGGACGGAACGGTTTTTATAGCGACGCCTAAAAGAGCCCCGGGCATGATCTCCCCGCTTATTGAGTCCAATGCGATGATCATCGTTGATGCATCTGTGGAAACGATTAAAAAGAGTGAAAGTCTAAGAGTGCTATCTTTACATACAGCGCAAAGTTCGGCTCTGGCTATGCCGATTATCAACACATAAGAGGACGGGACGTGTCTACACCATCTAGAGCTGACTATCAGATCGTTATGACCATGAGCGTGCCCGAAGCGATACGCAGTTACTTTAAATATGCACGTCAAGCCATAGAGAGCTATCAGAACTATCTGGAGCGTCATCGGGAGCTCGATTTTCTCAGAATGCGCCGCTTTCTCAACACCACCTACAAAACCCTGACCGAACTCGATCCGGAATATATGTCTTTGCGGCTGGGGAATATCAATAAACGGATTAATACGGTTGCGGACATTTATGATGACTTTGTTTCTAAAAGCAAGGTGGGGGTCCACTCCTATGACATCATCTTTTTGCGTCGGCAGGAGAACTACGGGGCATTTGAGGACCGTATGACCACCAATGCCGAAGAGATCGGTTTTTTACGAAGCCAGGCAGAGCGTTTTAAAGAGAGTGTCGCGGAGCAAAAAGATCGTCTGGCCAAGAGTTCGAAACTGACAGGCGAATATAAAAAACAGGAAGAGGAGCTTAAGCGGATCAAGCGTTTGGAAAACACGACGATCGTCAGACTGGGCAATCTTCTCGAAGAGAACGTTATACTTTCAGAGGTGCTCAAAGAGTTTCGGGATACTTATGAAGATGAGTTTGTCAAAACCTTTAACACCTTTGTCAAAAACGTCAAGCCGGAGCTGCTCTCCATTCTTAACGCACTGGCCTTTGAGTTTGATATCGAGCTGTGGCATAAAGCCAAAGAGTCGGATATCATACGCAACCATTTCAAAAACGCCTATGCCGGTGAAGTGGTCAACTCCAAGATGTACCTAAGTTATTTTCTTAAGAACCTGGATCCGGAAAAGATGGGTCCTGAGACAAAAGAGCTGCAAAAACTGCTCGATTACCTCAATGATACGACGAGTATCAATGTTGTTGTTTATATGGCCCACCCGATCCACCTGGAAACTTTTCAGGCGGCTTTGGAGTCTGATGACAACGGTATTGTGGTTCACACTTTTGTTGATGCCAAACAGGCCTTGAAGTCGGCCTTTCAAGAGCATGTGCATATTCTCATCATAGATATGGATATTAAAGAAGATACGCTCAAAAGTTTTGTCACCACTTATAAAAATACGATGCACCGCCTGAAAATGACGGCTAAAATTATCATGGTGACGGAGGATGT
>JBFEYF010000305.1:0-1813 GCA_041562295.1 Sulfurimonadaceae bacterium | reverse complement strand
TTTACCGGGATGGTTTTATCGGCCCTGAAAAAGGAGGCCTCGCCTCTGACCGCAGCTACTTTGCCGATGCCGGCATTGAGCTGGGTGATGATGCCAATAAGCAATAAAAAAAGTACTCTACCCATGACAGCCTCCTAAAACTTCTTCATCACATTCAAAGAGAAGGTCAACTTCTCATAATTATAGGGCTCTATATTGGAACTGTTGTCGATACCGTTCGTAATCGCCTGGACTATCAGCGTCTTGCTTATATAGTGCTGCAGTGCCACCGTAAGCATCCATCTCTCATCCTCCTGTTTTTTGAGAAAAAAGGTGTTACTGTCTTTGTAAAAGAGCTTTTTATAGGAGATACTGGTATCGAGTTTCCATCGTTTTTGCAGTTCCCTATTATAACCGACGAGCGTATCCGTGCTGTCAAAACTGACATCCGTCCGTAATCCGCCCTTTTTACGCTCCACCTGGATCTGCTCTTTGAGATACCATGAAGCCAAAGCACTGTAACGTTTTTGATAGATCAGGTTCAGTTCGCTGAAACGGGCATCCCGATCCTGATAACTGCTTTGGGTGTAGTTTTTATTCATCTGTTTAAACTGTGCCGTCAGGACATCACCGTTTTCATACAGATAACTGTACTTGACGATCCCGCCGATATTTTTCAAAAAAAGCTCGCCGGCAAACCACATCGAATCAAAAGTGATACCGGCGTCAATCAACGTATTCTTTGCTTTCCAGGCCAATGCCGGTGTATAGTTGACAAACCGGATATTACGGTCACTGTAATCTTCCAGCGTACGGGCAAAAAAAGTGATGTCGTTTTTAATAGCAAACCCCCACTGCTTAGAGGTATCCAGCAAGTGGCTTAAAGAGAGGATCTCCTGGTGCGCCCAATCCTGTTTGTCATTGGCCGTATTGTTGTAGTTTAACGTACCGTAGGATCCGAAACTTGGGATAACATACTGCTCATAATAGGTGTTATTGTAGACATTGGAGTCATAATTAAGACCAAAATAGATCATCCCCGTTAATGAGCTGTAGAGCTTCTCTTCATGCATCTGAGCCAGGTAGGAGCGGACATTGGTACGTACCGCATCGGGAAGTTCACCGCTAAGGACTTCACTGAAATACTTTTTTGAAAGCGTATACTGTTTGAGTAGAAAGTAGATGCGTCCCAGTTCCAGCTTGGCACGCTCGTTGTCAGGGTAGTTAATCAAAATACGTTCATAAGCACTGATCGCTTCATTGTACTCTTTGATATAAAAGGCCGAACGGGCCAGATAGTAGTTGTACTCAACGGAGGCGAAGTTTGTTTCCAGCAACTGGATAAATGCGGCGAAGGCCTCATCATACTGCTTCTTTTTATAAAGGGCCAATGCCTCTTTATAGGTGTAGGTCTTCTCCGCTTTTTGTTCTGCGCAGGCCAATGTTATAAAGAGTAAAAGTGCAACGATAAGTCTCATAGGATATCCCTATTTTCGATCTAATGAACATAATGTTTCATTATATCAAAAAGGGGTCTATTTGCTATACGCTTTGGGGATTGGTGAAGATGGTTCCCGCTTTGAGCTTTTCCCACAGCTTTGAATCATGCCAGCAGGCTTTCACAGCTTCGGAAAAGATGATGCGGTCCAGATCGATAAGGCCCATCGCTTCACTGTAGGCATCATCCCTGAAACCCTGTGCATAACCGGTATCGGTCTCATGGACGATGACGCTGTGCAGTTTAACCTCTTTTTCGCCGTTGATCTTTTTCGTCTGCTCCAACAGTCTGTCGACCATCACGAAGATGACCCGGCTCATCTGCTCGGCACTGGGG
>JBFEYF010000304.1:0-1828 GCA_041562295.1 Sulfurimonadaceae bacterium | reverse complement strand
TACCGGTTTTTGGGCAGACTCCCAATAGGCCGAAAACTCGGGACGAACGGCATCGGAGAGTATCTCGTCGGTTATGTAGGCGGCCTCGGAGGAAAAGAGTCGGGTCAGCGGACGGCTTTTGTGCTCTGCCGTAAACCCCAGGCTTTTTAAGACCCCTTTGTTGGCAAATGCAGTATATAGATGGGCCAGATCCAAGAGGGAGATTCCCATACCGCCCAGCGCGATGCTGTCACCGTAGTGAAGCTTGGGCTGATCGACGCTTTTGATACCGGCTTGCTGCAGAAGCTCATAAAGGGACTCCTCTTTGAGCAGGCGGTTGAGTTCTACCGCGGGGATATTAAGCGAGCTTTGAAGTGCCTGTTCCGCCGTGACGATCCCTTCGAAGCGGCCGTCATAGTTTTTGGGGTCGTACCCCTTAAGATGCAGGGGGAGGTCAAACAGTTCTCTCTTGGGTGTGATCAGCCCCCGGTCAAGCGCCTTGGCATAGATAAAGGGCTTGAGAGCGGAGCCGGGTGAACGAATCATGGTCACACCGTTGTTTTGCCCGAGGATCTTTTGATCAAAGAAGCGGTGGCTTCCGATATAGGCCCGCACCTGCATCGTCGGGTTATGGATGATGACGGCTGCCGTATTGCGAAGGTTCTTCTCCCGCAGTTTGGTGAGATGCCTTCGCAGGTTTTTTTGCAGCATTTGTTGCATCTGGGAGTCGAGGCTGGATGTGACACTGCCTTGGTTGTCCAGATGCATGCAAAAGTGCGGAGCTCTAAATGGGATGGGAAAACGTTTTTGTGTAAGGGGCTCTTTAAAGGCGCGCTCGAACTGCTCTTTGGTGATGAGCTTCTCCTTTAAAAGGATGCGAAGTACCCTGAGCCGTTTGACATAAAGGTTCGCAGCCCGGTCGGGACGGTTGGCGTTGGGGTTTTTGGGGATGGTGGTCAAAACGGCGATCTCCCCGATGCTAAGCGCCTGCAGCGGTTTGCGGTAATAAAACCAGGCCGCGGTCTTGATCCCGTCGATATTTCCCCCGTAGGGGGCCAGGTTGAAATAAAAGGTCAGGATCTCATCTTTTGTGAAGTGCCACTCCAGCTGTAGCGCCGTAAAGATCTCTCCCAGTTTATTCCACAGGGTCCGCTCTTTGCGCTGCATCATCCTGGCTACCTGCATCGTAATCGTAGATGCCCCGATCTTTCTGTTAAAAAAGAGGTTGTGCCAGAGGGCTTTAACCAGGGCGACGGGGTTGAATCCGGGGTGGGAGTAGAAGTAGCGGTCTTCAAACTGAAGGAGAGAGGCTTTTAAAAGGGGCGGGATCTCCGCTTTGGTCGCGGCAAAGCGGTAATAGCCGTCACTGGAGCGTCGAATCGTTACCAGCTCCTCTTCCCGGTCATAGATCTGGGTGGATTGCGGCTTATGGATGCTCTTTAGGTCCAGGGGGAAGAGTTGGTCCAGTATGAGGAAAAATACCAGAAGGGTCATACCGACTGTAAAAAATGATAATAGGGTTTTTTTGATCATGGAACTTCTTTACCTGAACAGCTTAGTGTTTACCATCTTTTGATAAAATGGATTGTAGTATAACAAGATAGTGAGCGGCAAAGGATAAAGATGCACGAAAGTATCACGCAGATGCGCAGCAAGATCGGGTTGGGGGAACAGCCGCACCATACCATACGCAAGTGGCTTGTCGGGATCTTGGTGCTCCTGGGTCTGTTTTATATCGTCACACTTTTTTTACCCAAAAAGAGTCCTTTGGAGTATGTGACCCATACGCTGGATGCGCGTCCGCTGACGATACTGGTAGCGACAACCGGGAATCTGGAACCGATCGAGC
>JBFEYF010000303.1:0-1833 GCA_041562295.1 Sulfurimonadaceae bacterium | reverse complement strand
TTGTTATACATACGGAAATAGTTTTGGAAGGTGATATCGGCAAGTGTCTGCGTCTCTTCCTTGATCTCTACACCCTCTTTGGCTTCAAGGGCCTGATGCAGACCCTCGGAGTAGCGGCGTCCTTCGCTTAAGCGCCCCGTAAACTCGTCGACAATGACAATCTCCCCGTTTTGTACGACGTAATCGACATCTTTTTCAAAAAGGTAATTGGCTTTAAGCGCCTGATCCAGGTGGTGGGACATCGCGGCATTATCAAGATCATAAAGGTTTTCCACACCGAAAAGCTCTTCGGCCTTGGCGATACCCGCTTCATTCATAACCACGGTCTTGTTCTTCTCATCCACGCTGAAGTGTGTCTCGTTTTCCAGGCTCAGGGCCACTTCATTGGCCTTGGCGTAGTTGGCATGCTGTCGGTTGACCGGACCTGAGATGATCAGCGGCGTACGCGCCTCGTCGATCAAAATCGAGTCCACTTCATCCACGATAACGAAGTTATGCTCTCTTTGGACCATCTCATCCAGAGAGTATTTCATATTGTCACGAAGGTAGTCAAAACCGTACTCGTTGTTGGTACCGTAGGTGATATCCGCTTTATACTGCGCTTTTTTCTCGGCATCGTCATAGATCTCATCCGTGATGATCCCTACCGAAAAGCCCAAAAACTTATAGAGTTCCCCCATCTCGGTACCGTCACGCTTAGCCAGATAGTCATTGACCGTGACGACATGCACTCCTTTACCGCTTAAAGCATTCAGTACAACAGCCAGCGTCGCAACCAGCGTCTTACCCTCACCTGTTTTCATCTCGGCGATACGGCCGTCATGCAAAACCATACCCCCGATCAGCTGAACATCGAAATGGCGCATACCCAGCACACGCTTACTCGCCTCTCTGGTCAGTGCAAACGTATCTTCCAAAATATCATCTAAATCTTTTTCGCCTGTCTGCACGGCTTCTTTAAAGTCTGCAATTTTTTCCTGAAGCGCTTCGTCACTCATCGCTTCATATGTCGGTTCCAATGCATTGATAGTGTTAACACGTTTTTGATATCTTTTTAAAAGTCTGTCATTGCTTGTACCTAAGAGTTTCCCGATCATTGCTTGTAGCATGCTTCCTACTTTATCTCGTAAATTTTTGAAAGAAATGATTTTATCACATTAACATTTGATAAAGCCTAAACTCAGATTTTTTTTCATTTTTTAATGCAAAACGTTTAATTATATTTTTTTACGGTATCATTAGAAAGCTATAATCAATAAGTTGAGATTATCTAAATCATGCAAATATCAAATTTTTTGCGCAGCGGTTTTACATTTGAACGCGATGAGGACTTTTTAGAGTTCAAGTTCAAGATGTTTAACTACACGCTTTTTATTATCATTATCTTCTCATCCCTTTTTGCTCTTTTAAGCGATCTGGGTATCAATGATGTCGGAACAGTACAGACGCGGGTCAACTACACCTATGCATTTTTATCTCTGTTGCTGATACTCTACCTCAGAGGCTCAAAAGAGAACTTCACTGCCGCAACGGTGATGCTTTTTACTATCTCTTTTTGCGTTTTTTGTTCGATACTGGTCAACGTTCCGCAAGATCCCGCAAAAGTGATCTGGTTTTACTTCCTGATCTTTATCGCCTATATCCTGAGAGGTACCGCTGCCGGAGTTGTCATGACCCTGCTCTCTCTGTCCGTATTTATCGCCTCCCATTTTTTAATCCCTGAACCGTTTGCGTTTAATACGATCTATGCCAATCTCCTGGGTCTGATCATCGGCAGTCTGATCGCCCTGGTCTATACCCAGAAGATCTCCGAATATGAAGCGCGTCTTCATC
>JBFEYF010000302.1:0-1833 GCA_041562295.1 Sulfurimonadaceae bacterium | reverse complement strand
GACTATGAAGCGGTCGAGACCTCTGACGGCTCATTTACCTGCTTTTCCAAGCAGTATGACCAGTGCTACCACTCAACCAATGACGGTGCGTTTAACGAAGCGCTGAATAAACACGTGCGACCCGCCTTTGAGCAGTGTAAAGAGCAGGAGCATCTGGCCATCCTTGATATCTGTTTCGGGCTGGGCATCAATACACTCACGGCACTGTGGTATAACGACCAGAACCAAAAGCCCAAAAAACTCTCGATCTACTCACCGGAACTGGATGCCGAGCTGCTGCAAAGACTTAAAGAGCTTCCGTATCCCAAAGAGCTTCACCCCTATCTGCCGATACTTTTTCAGGTGATCGAAGAGGGCAGCTACAAAGATGACCGTGTTTCAGTGGAGCTTTTTATCGGGGATGCCAGAGAGTATATCAAAAGATTCGACAGGGAGCTTGATATCGTTTTTCAGGATGCCTTTTCACCCGATGCCAATCCGATGCTGTGGACTAAAGAATATTTTGCCGATATCAAAAAGGGTATGAAACAAAGCGGTATCCTCACCAGCTACTCTACGGCACTCAAAACGCGCCTGGCACTTTATGAAAACGGCTTTTATGTCTATCTTCTAAAGGGTGATGCGTATCACTTTAGAAATGCCACTTTGGCAACCCTGCAACCTGAACCCTCATTTGAAGCGGTCGATATGGAGCATAAAATCGCCTGCAACCCCGGTGTCAAACCGTTGAGTGACAGGGATTAATCTTTACGTTTTTTAGCCTCGATAGAAGCGAGCCAGGCAAAGACTTCCGCGACGGCCTGGTAAAGTTCAGAAGGGATCGTCTCTTGCAGCTCCAGGTTTAACAGAGCCTTGGCGAGCTCTCTGTTTTCAAAGACGTTGATCCCGTGTTCCTTGGCTTTTTCGATGATCTGCTGAGCGATTTTTCCCTCGCCCTTGGCCAGGACTTTGGGCGCATTGTCACTTGCCTGGTCGTAGGCTAAGGCGACAGCTTTTTTTCGATCAGGCATGATCTTTAGTAGAGGGCCTGGATACGGTCGATATCAGACCATGAGGTGCTGTTCTTAGGCCCTTTTTGCTGCTGCAGCATCGTGTAGATATAGCGGGCAAACATATCGGTTTCGATATTGACTCTTCTGCCTACTTTATAGGAGCTAAAAAGAGTCTCACGCATCGTATGTTTGATGATGGTCAGGCGCACTTCGCTGCCTTTGATCGCGTTGATCGTCAAACTGATACCGTCCACGGCGATGGAGCCTTTGGGCATCATATAGTTGATATACTCACCCGGAATATCGAGATAAAAATCCCAGGCATTTTCGCTTTTATTGATCTTTTTGATCGTTGCCACACAGTCCACATGACCCTGGACCATATGCCCCTCGATACGGTCACCCAGTTGCATCGCCGGCTCCATATGCACCGGCCCCGTATAGTTTTCCATAGCCAAAAGATCGCGTGACTCTTTGGAGAGTTCTACCTCGAAGTAGGGAAAATCCAGCTTCGTTACCGTCAGACAGGCGCCGTTGATCGCGATCGAGTCCCCGATCTTGGGCTTATACTCAGCCTTTAGACGCAGGGTCTCGTTTTGGTAGCTTTTGACAGTGGCAAGTTCGCGAATCAGTCCTGTGAACATGGGGCAGATATCCTAATGAAGTAATAGAAGAAGTATAACAGACAATTGCCTAGAAGACAATCGTCCCGTTTTCCTGAAGCTGTTTGATAATGGCTTTTGCCCCTTCATGACCCTGATAGGCGGCTTTACGGCACCACTGCAGTGCCAGTTCGCCGTTTTGTTCGCACCCTTGGCCTTTATCATACATATAGCCGAGG
>JBFEYF010000301.1:0-1835 GCA_041562295.1 Sulfurimonadaceae bacterium | reverse complement strand
TTCTAACGTCTTCAAAAGGGCGTTGAAAGCCTCTTTGGTAAGCATGTGCACTTCATCGACGATAAAGATCTTAAAGCGTGCGGAAGCAGGCTTATATTTGGTCTGTTCGATCAGGTCCCTGATGTCATCGATCTTACGGCTGGAGGCTGCATCCATCTCGACAATATCGATATGACGTCCCTCGTTGGCCATCTGGCAGTGGGTACATTGATCACAGGGTCGCGAAGTAGGGCCCTGTTCACAAACCAGTGCTTTGGAAAAGATACGAGCGGTAGAGGTCTTACCCGAACCGCGCAGGCCCGAAAAGAGGTAGGCATGGGAGAGGCGTTTGGAATCGAGTGCAAGCGAAAGGGTCTGTGCGATGGTTGTCTGACCGATCAGGTCATCAAACCGCTTGGGACGGTATTTACGTGCCAGTACTTCAGATGCTTCGCTCAATTAATGATTCCTTTTGAATAATACGCTCTAGGAACAAAGTCCCTCGAGCTACGTTAACACTGGGTTTGCTTCAGCAGCAGGCTCACGCAGCTAGCTGCTCTTAAAGTAAATTATAGTTTATCGAAAAAAGATTAAGTAGTAATTATTATGGTTCAATTTGCAACCATCTGTAAGCTACTTCTTTAAGACCGTCAGGATTTTCCGAAGCAAAAAACTTCAGTTGTGTCGTCTCGAATATCTCCTGAAAATGGTACTGCTTCTCCAGATATTCGACGATAGCTTCACCGGAGTGGATTAGGGTCGCTTTATGATCAAAATAAGATGCTATCTGATCGGCTATAAGCGGGAAGTGGGTACATCCAAGGATGACGGCATCAGGGTCTTTTATATCTTTAAAATAGTGTTTCATCGTACTTTGTAAGATCTCGCCCTCAAGAAGGTCCTCTTCCACAATCGGTACAAAAAGACCGGTCGCTTTAGGCGTAGTGTTGGCAAAACCGGCATCCTGCAAAAGGGTCTCATAGGCTTTGGATGCGATCGTGGCTTTGGTGCCCAGAATCAGTACGGAAGCATCCTTGTTCGGCAGGGCATTTTTGGTAGCCAGTACCCCGGGTTCGACGACACCGATGATATCAAAATCAGCCTGCTTTTTCATCTCGTCAAGGGCATAGGCACTGACGGTGTTGCAGGCAGTAATAAGCAGATCGATATCGAAGTTTTTGAAAAATTCCAAAGCTTCCAGAGCATAACGGGTAATAGTGTTTTTATCTTTAACACCATAAGGGACACGTGCGGTGTCACCGTAGTAGATGATCTCGCTGAAAAGTTTATGTTCTAAAAGACTTTTTACAACGGTCAGTCCACCGATACCGCTATCAAAAACGCCGATTTTCATCTGTTTATACACTCCTGCGAACAAAGTTCGCCTTCGTTACGTTAACACTGGGTTCTCTTTGGCAGAGTGCCCACGCCGCTTGCGGCTTTAAAAGTATATCTTCTATGAGATTTACAAGTTTTCTTAAAATTATTGACCTTCGTTCATGATGCTCATGAACTCTTCGTTGTTCTTGGTCTTGTTCATCTTATCATACAAAAAGCGCAATGCTTCGATCTCATCATCGATCTTATGCAGGGCATTACGTAGAACAAACACTTTTTGAAGCGTCTCTTTACCGATAAGCAGTTCCTCTTTACGGGTACCCGATTTGAGGATATCGATAGCAGGATAGATACGGCGGTCTGCGATCTTACGGCTAAGTACGACCTCGGAGTTACCTGTACCTTTAAACTCTTCAAAGATCACTTCATCCATACGGCTTCCCGTATCGATCAGTGCTGTCGCGATGATGGTCAGACTTCCGCCGTTTTCGATGTTACGTGCGGCACCGAAGAAGCGC
>JBFEYF010000300.1:0-1847 GCA_041562295.1 Sulfurimonadaceae bacterium | reverse complement strand
CTGGTCAACGGCTATATCTATACGGACAGTACCGAGTTTATGTCGGCACCGCAAACAAAAGATGCTACGGGTACCAGTGATGCGACTTTGGATGATGAAGATTATGTCTATGACAACTTCTATGAGCAGACACAGCGCGGTATCAAGAGTGAATTCAGGGACAAATATACCGACTCTGCGGCGATGATCGGCTTGGACCTTCGTGCAAACGAGTATAAAAACCGATCGGTTTACAGAGTCGACCAGGCAAAGATCAGCTACTTTCCTGTTTACAGTGTGACACCTTCATTTTATCTGGCCGGAGATGACAAAAGTAACGACACGACTGACGAATATGTCTATGCGATCTACGGTGAGTATAAATATGCATTGAGCAAGGCGTTGAGTCTGACGACCAACCTCAGATATGACAAGATCGTCTATGATTACAGTGACTATCTGAGCAACAACTATAAGGAAGATTTTCAGACCTATAACTACCGTCTGGGTATGAACTATAAGCTGAGCAAGCAAAGTCATATCTATATCAACCACTCTACAGGTTCAAGAGCGCCGACCGTGTCGCAGCTTTATGCCGGTGATGTCTCGACCTGGGGCGATACGGTCAATAACCCGGACCTGGAACCTGAGACCTCTAAAAACTATGAGATCGGTTTTCGTACAAAAAGAACCAAGACGCTTTACGAAGCATCGGTTTTCCAGATCGACAGAGATGACTTTATCATGAAGACGTCGGGTAACTACGGTGATACGGCCACGAGTGACCAGTGGGATAATGTCGGCGGGGCACAGCACAGAGGTTTTGAGCTCTCTACGATCAGCGATCTTTCAAAAGAGTACCGTCTGAACCTGGCTTATACCTATTTGGATGCGCGTTATACGCAGTATGATAATTTCGGTATGGATCTGGACGGCAGTCCTTTTACCTCGGTCATTACCAACTTTGACGTAACGGGCAACAGGATTCCCAGAACCTCATACCATACCGTCAATATGAAACTCAAATATAAAGCGACGCAAAACTTTAGCATCACCGGTGAAGCCAATGCCCGCTCTTCCTACTTTGCGGATGATCTCAATGCGGTTAAGATCGCGGGCCACGGTACGTTGAACCTTCTGGCAGATTATGTGAAGAAAAGCAAAGCGTATGAATTGAGTCTGTTTGCCCGTGTAGATAACGTTTTTGACAAGTTTTACTATAATACGGCACGTTCAAGCAGCGACCGTAACGAAGATGGTGTTTTTGACGCAGAAGACCTTTCGATCACGGTCAATCAGGGACGCTCTTACCGAGCAGGGGTTTCTGTCAAGTTCTAAACAAAAGAGAGCGGCATTCCGGCCGCTATAGAGTGAGGTTACTCTGAGAGCCTCTCTATTTTCGCTCCCAGCTTTTTAAGCTTCTCTTCCAGCTTCTCATAGCCGCGGTCGAGGTGGTAGATACGGTGGACGTCGGTCTCACCCTCAGCCGCCAGTCCTGCAAGAACAAGCGCCGAACTGGCGCGCAGATCCGTTGCCATCACATCGGCACCCTTAAGCTCTGCGGGCCCTGTTATGGAGGCGACATTCCCCTGCAGCTTGATATTGGCGCCCAGACGCTGCAGTTCGCTCACATGCATAAAACGGTTCTCAAAAAGACGCTCTTCGATGATCGAGGTTCCCTCAGCCCGTACGGCAAGCGCCACGAACTGTGCCTGCATGTCGGTAGGAAACGCAGGGTACTCCTGGGTGATGATCTCTACGGGCTTAAGCTTCTTAGGCCCTTTGATCGTGATGTCGTCACCCTCATAGCTGAAGGTAGCACCCATATCTTCGAGCTTGTCGATAAAGGCGTGCATGTGGTCGGCACG
>JBFEYF010000299.1:0-1864 GCA_041562295.1 Sulfurimonadaceae bacterium | reverse complement strand
GTAGATCAGGATCCCGATGATGGCAAACAGCATCGCCATAATCCCTTTCTCCTGAAGCTCTCCACCCACTTTCGGTCCGACGATATCGACACGGCGGATCTCAAAGTTGCCTGTACCGTGAAGCAGCTTGCGTACAACGTCGCCCAGGTCACTGGTGACACTGCCCGTGCTGTTTTTAACACGGATGACCACCTCTTGGACTGATCCGAACTCCGAAATGGTAGAACCCTCAAAGATAGGATCGGCTGATAGCACCTGACGCATTTGGGCAATCGGTGCAGTTTTATCATATTTGACCTGCACCAAAGTCCCCCCGGCAAAGTCAATCCCGAGATTGAGACCTTTGACCAAAATCAATACAATCGAAGCTGCTACCAATAAAGCCGAAACAGCCAAAGAGAATTTGCTCTTGCCCATAAAGTCGATTGGGCTTTTATATCTGAAAAACTGCACTGCTTAATCCTTTAGCCCAAACCAGAAACGGTTATTTTTCTTTTTAGCCATCTTCTTTTCCAAAAGATCGTACATACCGTGTGTACCGATGATAGCGGTCAACATCGAAGCCAGGATACCGATACTGATCGTAATCGCAAACCCTTTGATCGGCCCCGTACCGTAGACATACAGTACCACTGCGGCGATCAGTGTCGTGATATTGGCATCCAAGATAGCGCGCATCGCATTCGCATATCCCTCTTCGACCGCTTTTTTCATGCTTTTACCCGCTTCCAAAAGTTCGCGGATACGTTCACTGATAATGACGTTGGCATCAACAGCCATACCGACCGTCAAGACGATACCCGCCATACCAGGCAGTGTCAATGTCGCACCCAGAAGCGCCATAACCGCGATGATGATAAGCAGATTCGCGATCAAGGCGATATTGGCGATCACACCCGCTATCTGGTAGTAGATGACCATAAAGATAAAGACCATCACAAAACCGGCAATCAATGCGATCATTGCGGCTTTAATCGAGTCAGCTCCCAGGCTCGGACCCACCGAACGTTTTTCCATCAGATAAACAGGGGCCAGTAAAGCACCTGAGCGTAGCGTAATGGCCAGGTCGTTAGCTTCTGCCATAGTAAAGTCTCCCGAGATCTGTACGTGACCGCCGCCGATACGTTCGCGGATATTGGGTGCGGAGTAGACCACATTATCCAAGACAATCGCCATGCGGTTACCCACATTTTTCTCGGTAAAGTCACCGAAGATCTGCGCGCCCTCGGAATTGAGTGCGAAGTTGATCACAGGACGGTTGTTCTCGTCAAAACCGACATTGGCATTGGTCAGTTTACTGCCGTCTAAAACCGCGATCTCTCGGACAAGATGCTTGGTGCCTTTTTCATTGGCATCGGGTAAAATCACATCGCCGTAGCGCTTAGCTTCCGCTTCGCTCATAGTATAAACACGCATCGCGCGGGCTTCATCCACAGCCATAAGCTGCAGGTGTGCCGACTTGGCGATCAGTTTTCTGGCACGCTGCTCCTCTTCCTGGGTCTTGATCCCCGGAAGTTCGACCAGGATCTTATCTTCGCCCTGCTTCGCTACAACAGGTTCGGCCAGACCGTACTGGTTCAGACGGTTACGGATCGTCTCAACAGCCTGATCGATAGCCATCTTTGCGATACGGACTTTTTCTTCCTCTGTTAAAGAGATCTTATAGTCAACACCGTTTTGCTCGATATTAATCCCTTTGTAATCCTCAAAGAACGGTTTTATATTTTTGACATCGTCACGGTCAAGCAGTACAAAACTGACACTCTCTTCGTCAAACTCGATACTCTCTAATAGGATATCGTTACGGTCGGTATAGAACTTTACGGAGCTGGCGATAGATTTGATTTGTGATTTAAGTGCTTCT
>JBFEYF010000298.1:0-1906 GCA_041562295.1 Sulfurimonadaceae bacterium | reverse complement strand
AGCAGCTCTTTTCGCTCGTAAAAGCCTGTTTCAATCGGCATCACCTCTTTGTAGGCAGAGAAAAAACGCTCGCCGAAGGTGGAAAAGAGGGTAATAAAGGCCAACTCCATCTCATGGTGGCCGCAGTAGATAGCCGGGTCGATATAGACCGCTTTTCCCTCTTTACACAGTACGTTACCGCCCCAGATATCCCCGTGCAGCAGACTGGGGTGTTTAGGTTCTGTCAGATACTTTTTGAGATCCCCTGAGAGCGTTTCAACCCTTGAAAAGAGTGCGGCAGAGATCTTCCCCTCATTTAAACAGGCCTTGGCCATATAAAGAAGTCTCGCCTCTGTAAAAAAATCGATCCATAAATCTTTTTTCGGATTGACCTGACGGTGCGGACCGATCGTCGTATCATACTCAAATCCGAAACTCTTAAAGGGCTTGGCATGCATCTGTGCCAAAGTGTGGGCAGCTTCTACTTCGTCGACACTGCAGTGATCCTCGATATACTCCATGATAAGCCAATCCTCACCGTGTGCATAAAGCTTTGCCGTGGGAAGGTAATGACTCAAATAGTCAAGCATTTTGGCTTCAATAGCAGCATCTTTGGATAGCTTTCTGACCGCTTTTGTCCCGTCTTGCAGCGTTAAAAGTGTCAGGAAGCTGTTGATGGGGTTTTGGGCTACGACCGGCGAGGGAAGGGCTTGCTTGTTATATACCATTTAAAAGATCGAGATCCCGGTCTTGGTCGTAAAAAGTTCCAGCGCCATGGTCCCTACAAGGGAGTTCCCCTGGGCATTAAGCCCCGGAGACCAGACCGCCAGTCCCATCTGTTTGGGAATAAGGGCGACGATACCTCCGCCGACACCGCTTTTACCGGGAAGCCCTACGTGAAAGGCGAAATCCCCCGAAGCGTCATAATGGCCGCAGGTAAGCATGACGGCATTGATACGTTTGGCCTGCTGGGAGGTTACGTAGCGTCTGCCGTTGATGGGGTCTACTCCGTGGTTGGCCAAAAAGAGCATGGCGCGCGAAAGCTGCTTGGTGGTCATTTCGATGGCACAGTGGTTGAAGTAGGCTCGGACCACTTCATCGATATCGTTGTCGAAATTGCCGAAACTTTTCATCAGGTTGGCCAGAGCCAGATTGCGGTGGCCATGCTCCATCTCTGAAGCTGCAACGATCTCATTACGATCGATACTCGCATCATCCGCGATTTGACGGATAAAACCGCGTATGGAGGTAAAGCTCTCTTTACAGCTGCCGTAGTGGCTGACCAGGGCATCGGTGACGTTGACGGCACCCGCATTGATAAAGGGGTTACGCGGTTTGCCTTTTTCATACTCAAGCTGTACCAGGGAGTTAAAGGGATTGCCCGAAGGTTCGACACCGATACGCTCATAGAGCCGGGTGGAGTAAAAGCCCAGTGCCAGGGTAAAGGGTGAAGACCTTGGAGATACTTTGAATGGAGAAGAGGGTGTCGGCATCGCCTATAGAGTACTGCGTGCCGTCAAAGAGTGTGATAGAAAAAGCAAAATGGTCGGGATCGACTTGGGATAGGGCGGGGATATAATCGGCTACTTTTCCCTTTTTGAGATGATCCTTGACTTCGTCGGCAATCTCCTCAAGTATGGCCTGGTAATCCATAAAAGTACTCCTGATGCGATGATTGATGGTGTACTATAGCGTATTTTTAAAGGGATAAAGAAGGGTATAGGGGAAACCTTTCCCCTGAGGGGGAAGGTTTGGATTATTGAAGGCCTGCCAGCTGGGCTTCGATCTTGCCCATTTTCTCCTGGGCGTCAGCCAGACCGTCGCGGTTGGTCTGCAGGACATCCGCAGGGGCATTGGCGACAAACTTTTCGTTATTGAGCATGCCGTTAAGTTTGTTGATCTCTTTTTCAAGCTTCTCTTTTTGTTT
>JBFEYF010000297.1:0-1906 GCA_041562295.1 Sulfurimonadaceae bacterium | reverse complement strand
TTTGGGTACGGTCGGAGAGTTTGCGCACCTCGTCGGCAACGACGGCGAACCCGCGTCCGTGTTCTCCGGCGCGGGCAGCTTCGATAGCGGCATTAAGGGCCAGCAGGTTGGTCTGGTCCGCGACATCCTTTATCGAGCTCATCATATCCTTCATAGAGAGGACATGTTCCTGAAGGCTCCCCGCCGCTGCTTCGATCTGGCTGCTTCGCTCTATCGTAAAGGTGATCGCCTGATACTTGGCGTCATGCTCCTTATGCAGCTGGCTCTCTACCCGCTCTAAAAGGGGCTGAATATGCCGGATAAGTGTCTGCACCTCATTTTTAAGAGTCGTTTTCTTGGTCTCTACCTCACTCTTATACTCGCTCTCATGCTGTTGCGATGCCTGAAGCTTTTGGATCGTCTCCTCCTGGGCCTCACGCTCCCTGATCAGCTTGCGGTTTTCGCTTGAGAGTGTTTCCATCTCGCGCTTTGCTTCGTGCAGACGCTCCCCCATCGCTTCGATACTCTCGCTCTCGCTCTCTGCCAGTTCGACTTCGATTTTATGCTTGAGACTCTTCTCCCTGCCGCTTAGCTGTTTGACCCTGAAGACCAAAACAATGAGTGCAAAAAGCGCTGCGACAAGAACCGTCCACAGCAGTGTCGTACTCTCCTGCTGGGTTACGACCGTCTGAACGCCCTCTTTACGGTTGACCTTCACACTCACGGGAAACTCCTGCGCCGTAAAGAGTGCGACATCGTTTTGCAAATCGGTATCAAACTGCGCTTCGCCGTTGAGATAGAGCTCGCTGTCCGTATGTTCTATCCCCTTTAAAAGCGACCTTTTATCAAAATCGGCCAGGACAAAACCGACCAGCTTGTCGTCATGGTTGCGCACTTCATGCTTGATGGAAAACTTCTCATTCGAAAAATAGGGCTGATAGAGGGTAACCGCACCGAAAAGATCTTTGTCGATGCTGTTTTTCAGTGAGAAGAAGAGTTCTCCGGATGTAGAAAAAAGTGCCACGTCATGACTGCCCGAGATCGCGGCGAAACGTTCGAGCAAAGGGAGAAAGTTCTCTTTGACCTTTGCATAGGTCTTGCTTTTTTTATCGATACCTTCTGGCTTGGAGGCCATGATAGTAAGCTCATCGGCGATATAGACAAGCTGCCAGGAAGTGGCAAAAAGCTTGACCTGGGTATCAAATCCGGACAACCGCTGCTCGACAAGATGCGACTGGGTCTTAGCAAGTTGCAAAGCGCTGTCTGCGGTACCCAACGACAGTACGGTAATAAACGCCACTAAATACTTGAACATCAAAATCCTTCGTATAGAGCAGCCGACAGGTTATCTGATAAGGTGCCCTACAAATTTACTCATATTATCAAGGATCGCCCCGCCTCTGCGGTATCCTAATCCACAAGCTTCGTAAGCAAAAAATATACCCGATTGGTAGTAATGCCCTTTTTCATCTTTGGGAAACTCTACATACTCCTGGTATACCGGCTTATGATGCCCGTAAGAGCCCTCCGATTCTGCCTGTACGGAACCGTCTGCAGCGACGATCTTGGTATTGGCGCCTTCCCTGCCGAACATCCGCTTTTCGACATAGGCTTTGCCCTCTAAAGGCTCAAAAGATGTCTGCAGCAGATAGGGAGAGTTGGGGAAAAGATCATAAAGGATCTTCATCATCCCCTTGCTTTGAAACAGCAGGGTATAGGCGGGGTTAAGGATGATCGCCTTGTGGTTTTGCATGATCGTGTCGAGTAAAATCGTCAACTCCGGTTCATCGGTAGCCAGGTCTTCCCAGGCAAAGAGCTTAAACCAGTACTCGCACGCCTCTTCGCCGGCATAGATCCCCTCTTCGTCAAAACCGACCTCGTCCAAAAAGGCGAATCGCGTCTCAAAGCCCGCATCGTCTGCCATACG
>JBFEYF010000296.1:0-1914 GCA_041562295.1 Sulfurimonadaceae bacterium | reverse complement strand
GGCCCTTCCTAACCATCGTGATTATGTCACCTGCATCGCTTTTAATGAGAAGAACTCCCTGGTAGCCTCGGGCAGCTTTGATAAACTGATTTTTGTCAAAAATATTGCTACGATGAGTGATGCTTTTACTCTGATCGGACATTACGGACCGATCAAGAAGATGCAGTTTCTGGCAAGTGACCTGCTGCTTTCGGCTGACAAGGCGGGGCATATCATGATATGGGATCTGCAAAACAAAAAGGCGAAATACCGTCTGCCCAAGATGCGTGACGAGATACTGGATATCCATGTGACCGCCGATCATAAGTTCCTCTTTGTCTCGACCGCCACGGGTCAGATCGGGTTGTATGATCTGGAAAATTATACGCAACTGACAGAGAGCTATGTGAAGATAGACGGCCGGGTCAACGCCCTGGAAGTCATAGAGGAGCATAAACTGCTGCTTTATTCCACCGACGACGGCTATATAAAATCCCACTCTCTTTTGGAAAACGAAGAGGCTTTGGTGGAGTCGATGAAAGAGGGGGATTTTGAAGCAGCGTACAAATATGTCGCCGACAATATGCTATTGACCTTTTCTGACCACTACAAGACACTCGAACGTATCTGGGCAGACCGTGTCGAAAAGGCCAAAGAGCTCTTGGCTGCCAACCTCAAAGATGAAGCCTACAGGCTTTTGGCACCCTTTAGCAATGTCCCGGGCAAACGTACCGTAGTAAAGACGATGATGCGGGACTTTGTAGAGTTTGGAAAGTTTAAGTCCTATATCCTTAATGAACGTTACGCTTTGGCATACTCGCTGGCGCATAAGTATCCTGTCTATCAGGAGACTCAGGAGTTTAAAGAGCTTGAAGCCACATGGGAACGGCAGTTTGCCAAAGCGAAGCGTTCAATCTTGGAGCGTACGGGTGAAGATAAAGCCCGTGAGTATCTGGCCCTTTTTCGCGGTGTCTCGGATAAAGCGCGTCTGATCACCGCTTTGTATGATCAGCGGAAAGTCTATGTTCTTTTTCGCAGCAAACTTGCCCAAAAAGATTTCTTGGCGGTGTTTAGCCTGGCGCATAACTACGCTTTTTTAAAAGAGCTCAAAGAGTATAAGGATCTTATGCAGTGGGCCGACGCGATCTATATCAAGATCAATCACCACTTTAAAGAGCATGACTATATGAGTGCTATCAAGTTGGCCAATGCGATTAAAGATTTTCCGGAGTTTAAAGAGGAGGTCCGTACACTGCTGAAACACTCCGAGGTCTACCTGGAGTTTGAACAGGTCCTTATGAAAAAAGATTTTGACCGTCTTTATATGTTGCTGGAACTCTATCCCTTTTTGGCAGACCTTCCTGTTGTCGACACGATAGATCCGAAGTGGAACGAAGTGGAGGAGGCCGTTCAAAAACCAATCTTCAAAGGGGATATCAAGGGGATTTTGGAGACAGTCAAAGAGTATTTGACAGTAAGATATAAGAGAAACCATATCATCATGTTTGTTAAGGGGGCTTATATCCGTCAGGTTGACTACGCTATTAAAAAGAAGTTTGACCCCTTGAAGATACGTCATGCCCTGGAGACACTCTATACCACGTTTGGCGAAGATGAGATCTTTATCTTTTTAAATAACCGTCTAAGCGAAAACTCAAGCGATTATGCCGATTTTGAGGCGCTCATTCCCGGAGACCCCGCCAGAGTCAGTCTCAATAAATTACCGATCAATATTTTAGAAGCATGATAGCCATAGATTTAGGTTCCAATACGATCCGTGCCATTGAGATCGATTGCAAAGATAAAAAGTTCGGGCAAAGCTATGACGTGATGGTAAAAACGGCTGACGGGTTGATCCACACGCAAAACATATCGGACGGTGCAGTTGAGCGTATCATTGCGGCACTTTTAGAGATGCAAAAGATATGGGATTTC
>JBFEYF010000295.1:0-1961 GCA_041562295.1 Sulfurimonadaceae bacterium | reverse complement strand
TGAGCAGTTTACCTCGCGGCTGGAAAAAGGGGGCGTGGGGCTTTACTATTTTGCCGGGCACGGCATCAATGCCGACGGCAACAACTATCTCGCCGCCGTTGATGCGGAGCTTTTGAGCAAAGAGGATGTGGAGTATGAAGCGTATGCACTCAACCGTATCATCAAGAAGATGCAAAAGGCCAAAAACCGTCTGAATATCGTTATCCTCGATGCCTGCAGAAATGATCCGTTCGCCCGCGGCGATGCGGGCGGACTGGCCCCGATAGGAGATGCCAAGGGTATCTTCGTCGCCTATGCGACGCAAGCGGGTAACGTTGCCCAGGACGGTACCCAGGGACACGGGGTCTTTACCAAAAACCTGATCAAAAATATACAGATCCCGGGTGCCCCGATCGAGACGGTCTTTAAAAAGACGCGCGACGATGTCCAAAAGCAGACCCACGGGACCCAGTCTCCGGGAGTCTATAACCAGATAACGGGCGACTTCTTCTTTACTTTTGCGGAGGATATGCAAAGTTACACGCTGCCCAAGCAGGATGTGACAGCGGCACTGCCGACTCTACAGGCGAGTGACGAACTTGAGTTTTGGAACTATGTCTCTTCGAAGGATACCAAAGCCTATTACAAGGCGTATATGAAAAAGTACCCCGACGGCACCTTTGTCGAGGTGGCCCAGGAGAAGATCAAACAGATCGTAGCAGAGCAAAAAGAGAAAGAGCAGGCCGCCCTGAAAAGCGCCATCCAAGAGCGTGACAAGGCACATATCGGGGTCGGTTTGGGATTTATCGGTGCGGAGATCTGGATACGCAAAGGACATTTCGATTACGGTACCGGGTTTAAGACGACACTCGATACCGAGATGTATGAGTTGGCCCCCTTTGTCAACTACCACCCGAGTCTGGAAAAAGATGGCATCTACGGGAGCTTCTCTTTTGGGTACCAGCGAGTCGAGGTGGATGCGGCCGGGGGAGGTACCGAAAAAGAGGTGATCCCCGGTATCGGTCTGGGGGTCGGTTTCCGCTCGGTCTTTTATGACTTTATCTATATAGATTACGGTGCCAAGCTCGCGTTTAACAAGGAACAGACCGAAGTGATCTTTAATGCCTTTTCGGGCTTTGAGTTTTAACGCCTGTTGGGTCTGCCTCTTTTTTTGCTAATAAAGATTACAAAAGAGAGGGCTAAAGAGAAGAGGGCCACATTAAAAAAGAGCCCCTGAATACCCAACAGTTTCACCACCGGCTCAAAAAGCAGCGGGGAGGCAAACTGCCCCATAAAAAAGCTTGACGCCAATATCCCCGATGCCTTGCCCTTGATGGCAGGGGGAACGCGCGAAAGAAACCAGGCGTTGATATTGACAAGCATCAATCCGAATCCTACACCCATAAAGAAGGTACTGAAATAAAGCTGCGAGAGATTGGCGGCCTGCGAGATGATCATCAGCCCCGCGGCAAAGAATAAAAAGGTGACCATAAAGATCGAACCGAAAGAGAGACGCGCTTTGATCTTGCTGTAGTTCATCGATGTCAGTGCGTTGACCAGCATCGAAAAAGCGATCAGGACACCGACATCACTGGGGGAGCCTTGCAGCGTCTGGACGATGAGGTAGGGCAGCTGGGTCGGCAGCATGTAAAAAAGGACCATCGCAAAAAATGCGGTACCGAATACGGGCCAGAGTCTGGGTGCATCAAACTCCTGCTGTTGAACCGCTTTTTTATGGTGCTCGGGCTCAAAAAGTGCGGCAAAGATCAGCGGAAAAAAAAGCAGGGGTATGAGATAGATGGCAAAGGGATAGGACCAGTGAAGCTCCGCCAGATAGCCGCCCCCGGTGATAAAAAGGATGCCTCCCAGACCGACGGCAACACCCTGCATCGAAAGAAACTTGTGACGCGATGCTTCATCGAAATAGTCACCTACCAGGGCGGTCGATGAGGTCATGATCATGGCGACCCCGACTCCCAGGA
>JBFEYF010000294.1:0-1979 GCA_041562295.1 Sulfurimonadaceae bacterium | reverse complement strand
TTTTTATCTTAAGAAGATCCTCTATCCCCTGCACTGCCTTACCCAGTTTTGCCGCAAGCTCTCTGACGGCCATCAGGAGCATTACAGCTGTTACGGCAGCGCAGAGGTGATGGCTCTTTCAGAAGCACTCAACGAACTTGTCCAATCCAAAAAGGCCCTGTGTGAACAGAAACAGGATATCTTTAAAGAGGCTGCCCATGAGCTCAAATCCCCAATAGCCATTCTCAAAGCACGGTTTGCCCTCTTTGGACAAGACCCCCATGCCGATAAAAAGGAGTTTGTCACCAAGGGCAAGGAGGATATTGAAAATATCATCCAAAAGCTCAAAGAGCTGCTCTTTTTAAAAGAGATCGAATGGGAGATGCAACAGAAAAAGGAGCGTTTCTATCTGAAAGAGCAGTGCGACGGTATGCGTATGGTCTTTGCTCCGATCCTTGAAAAGAAGGGTCTGAAAATTGTTACGACTTCCGATGAGGATTTTGAGCTCTATGTTCATAAAGATGCTATATCAAAAGTGATGCAGGCCGTGTTTGAAAACATCTTTTATCATACGAAGAACCATACGACGATACAGACAACCATTGATATGAAAACCCGTGCGCTCAAAATCACCAATGTTATCGGTGATAAAAGTGATGAGAGTCTTTTTAGTACCTCTATAGGGACCAAGATGATACAGCGGCTTTCCGGTAAATTGGGATATGAATATAAGGCTGAGGAGAAAGGTGATTTCTTTGTGACGACACTGCTTTTTAGCTAGTTGCCGCCACCTTAAAAGATCATTTGAGTGTTGCGATCGTATCTCCGAACTTCACATGGGTATCCGGCATCACAGCGATATCCAACATATCCTTTTCAGCGATCAAAATGATCGTCGACCCCATTTTAAAGTACCCGAGCTCCTCGCCTTTTGCAAGTTTTACATCTGAATACTCAAAGACTTTAATCTCATCCGTTTGGGTATTGGTCTCAATCTGCGGTTCGAAGTTAACGACCATCTTACCGACATTCAAGGCACCGACCAGGACCAGGAAAAAGCTCTTTCCGTCATGCTCACACTCCAAAACCACACGTTCGTTCTCAATAAACAGGTTCAAACGCTTTTTCAATGACGGGATATTGACAGGGTAGAGTTTACCGGGTACATAGATCGCTTTTTTCACCTTCATATCGATCGGTACATGATAACGGTGGTAATCCTTCGGTGAGAGGTAAAAGTTTACATAGCTTCCGTTCTCCAGCCACTTCTCAGATTCCGGACTTCGGTAATCCGTTAAAAAGTCTCGCACATCATAAGCCATGCCTTTAATCTGTAAAGCATCGAACTCACTAAGCTTTCCGCATTCTGAAACCCAGGAGTCAGCCGGCGAGATCATGACACCGCTTTTCATATCAAAACTTCGTTCTGTTTTCAAGGCTCTGGTAAAGAGCGCATTCAGTGAGCTGTAGCTGTTTGGATGGTCAAACTCGCTCATATCAAGTCCCATCAGCTTAACATAGCTTCTGTTGATGAAGCCCTGTACAGGCTTGGAAAAAGATCGGGAAGCAAATCTTCCAAAGAGTCTCGAGATGGTGTTGGTTATATGTCGGTTCATTCAATTCCTTCGGTTAGTTTTTCTATAGGTTGTTTGGCGATCTGCTCGATCAGCACAGTAGCATACGACCCTTTGGGGAGGGTGAAGTGCAACTCCATCCACCCTTCCTGGGGCTTATACTCAGACTCCGTCTGTGTCGGATAAACCCAGGCGTAGCGGCGTTCGCCGTTGACCGGAGTCTCTTGGTCAAACTCTGACTCGATCTCGTAAGCCACCCCTTCGCTTCGAATGGCCCGTTTGCCTGCAAGAAGCCCGCTGATGACGATATCTTTTTCATCTACGCGTTTGGCGTCACTGTCGGGATCCTCTACTTTAAAAGCGCGTCCAAAGGGGTAGTGCATCGCGATATCCCCCTCCATGACGCCTAAAGGCGTATCCCCTTTG
>JBFEYF010000293.1:0-1993 GCA_041562295.1 Sulfurimonadaceae bacterium | reverse complement strand
CGCACTGGCTGAGTGCATCTGGTCATAACCGAAAATTGCCATGATCACAAAACTGATCGGCAGCCCGATCATAAAGATGTCTGTGACAAAAGCCAGGGCGCGGGACCAAAAGCCTGCATAATAGGTCTTCTGCTGTCTCTGCATTGGAGTTTGTCTGTTTTTTTGCTGTTTGATTTTTCGCCAGTTTTTCTTCATAAACGACATTGTAGGCAATTATTGCTAAAAGGGGACTAACATGAAGCCTCTCAAAAAGTCTGTGAGAAATGCTTCGTTTCGGATAGGGGTGCGAAGAGGTCTTATCCCTCTTCGTCTACTTTCGTATCACAAGGATACTGCTCTTCACATTTATCATAGCAGGCATCGTCTGCACTGTTGGCACATTTTTCGATACAAGCTTCATAAGCGTTAACGCACGCGTCGTTACCCTCTTCACTCTCCTGAGCGACAGCAAAGGTAAGTACTACTGCAAGTAGCAGTGCAGTTTTTTTGAAAAGTTGAGACATATATTCTCCATCTCTTAGTTTTAGATAAGTCTAATGTGTTAAGATCGAGAATCAGCTTTATGCTGGACCCGATGATTGATACCGCCCGTGCACTTGGACTGTTGATATCGTTAGATTTTCAGGCGTTGTGGCGACGTCTGAAAATCACCTTTTTTAGAGAACTTTTCCCTATCCGAACAGAAGATTATACTCCTAAAAAAAAGAAAAATCGCTAAAAAATTTCTTAAGTTCAAACCCCTTCCCAACCCGTTTTTTAACTCAAATTTCAACCCGATTTTTTCACCCGATCAAGCACCTGGTTTCAATAAAAATCTAATAAGTCTATTTTTTAATCACAATGATGCAGAAAATGAAATCGACGAAAGTTACAATAACGCAAAAAAAGATGGAGTTTGTATGTCAAGCCCTCAGACCAGCCCGCTTCGACAAGAGCTTTGTGATGAGATCAAACTGATCCGGCAGATTCTGTTTCAACAACGGGGAGAGTGCAATGAAGAGGCACCGACCGAAGCACTTGCCGGTACCCTTTTATCACTAAAAAGACAGGAAGAGGATTTTTGGTCACGGTTTCATATCGGGCATCCCAGCGCAATTGCGGTCGTCGATCCCCAACTCCGGCTTATCCGTCACAATAAACGGTTCGAAACACTGATCGGCATTCCGGGAACAAGACTCAAACACCGCCCGGCACTGGAGACCCTTTTTAACCCGCAAGCTCAACTGCGTTCACTCACCGATCGGATAAGCAGTACGGTACACAGTCCCAAAAGAGTACGCAGCCGAAGTGAGCTTATCTCGGTTGCGATACCGAATCGGCAGACGCTGCTGCTCTCTCTTTTTATCCTGCCGATCGTTGACCGCTACGGCAACCATCTGCATACCCTGGTCATCATGCGAGACAGACGCCAGGCCCGCCACACGCTTCAAAAAAGAGAAACCTCTGCTTTACAAAAAGCGGTCTGAGATTACATCCCCGGGATTCGAGGGAAACGTTTGAGTTTGCTGTTTTTGTAGTACCATCCCCACGCTTTTTTCAAAAAGTGGCCGCATAGAGGCAGCGGCAGCATCATCGCCCGTTTATTGCTTCGGTAGACCAGTGCCGCATTTTTGCCGTTATCCATCAGACAGATAATATTCATATGCCCGCAGTAAGTGTGTTGAGGCTCTTTGCCTTCACGCTCAGCTTTAAGGTTATACGCTACCGTCCGCCCCATCGCTTCGGCAAGATGTCCCTGCTTGGCTCTCCACTCAGGACCGGTCACCGCGGCCACATCACCAATCGCATAGACGTCATCCAGCCCATGGACTTTACAGCCGTCATCGATCTTGACAAAGCCGGCTTCGGTTACCGGCAGACCGCTTTGTTTGATCACAGGATGTCCCGCTCCTCCCGCGATAAACATCGTGTAGTCGCTTTCCAAAAGCGTCTCATCCTCAAAATGGACCCCTTCGGAGCTGAACTTCGTGATCTTCTTGCCAAAATGCATGTT
>JBFEYF010000292.1:0-2003 GCA_041562295.1 Sulfurimonadaceae bacterium | reverse complement strand
TTTAAACGATCTAAAAAATGCACTGAAGCCTGAAGGGGAGGAGTTTTTAGCCGTAGACGATTCAACAGGCGAGTGGGTCGTTGTAGATCTTGGTGATATCATTATCCATATCATGACACAAAGCTATAGAGAAAAATATACCATCGAAAAGTTTTTGGAAGAACTCAAAAGCGGAAAATTCTCAGAAAACTAACTCTGATTAACGCGAGAAACTGACTCCAAAGGAGGATTTGGTGATCGTGTTATCATAATCTATCAAACTTTCACCATACCCCGAAAAGATTTTTGCATACCAGAAGATATTGTCCCGTTTGATGACCGGATAGGAGAGGGTCAATTCTGCTGCACCCCGGTCGGTAGCACTATTGTATCGCAGCATCAGTGTCGAGACCAGTTTCTTATAGGGGAGCGTAAAGCTTAATGATCCGTGCCCCAAATAGTCTGTCAGATCCGGATTATCATCGGTTTCAATCGGTTCGTCATAACGGTTCCACAGTTTAAGCTCTGTCATCACAGCTCCCAGAGGAAAGTAGAGACTTAAATAGGCAAAATTCCATGACCTGGAACGGTTTCCCAGGGTTTCGGCAGAGACAACGGTTGTAGTGCCCTGGCCATTTGAGTTATGGGCCAAGCCCAGGGTAACCGCTCTGATAAAACTGTGCCTGTTCTCAAGAAGAACCGGGAACATGACAAAGAGCTCAGGTGTGTAGTTTGTCTCACGAAACGGAGCAGAGGGGGCATATATCTGCCAAAAGGAGCGCTGGGTATAGGCTGCGCTGTAGACTTCATGCAGCCCCAAAAGGTTGCTTGCCAGATCAAAGCGTATGGAGAACTGAAACTCCGCTTCTATGTTTGTATATACGTCCGAAGCTACATAAGAGTCATAAACACTTTTTTGATACCCAAAGGGAAGAAAATAGTTCGCTTTGTGCGCTTTAAACTCAAATCGTGACTCCATCATCTCTTTGAGGGTACGGCGCGTATCATTATCTTCGATCTTGTCCAGCTGCAGCACGGCAGACCGCCGCTGCTTATTGTAGATATGGTTGTACTCCTGCTTTTGTATCTCAAAATAGCGTTGGGCAGCTATCTTGTACCATTTCACGGCCAAAGAGCTGTTTTGATCGATGCCTTCACCGTTATCATACATACGCGCAATATAGTAAGCGGCATCTTCGTCAAGGTATTGGGAGTAGAGTTTGGAAAAGATATAAAAGGAGCGGGTATAGTCACCTTCTTCATAACTTTGTACCCCCTCTTCATAAAGGCTTTGGGCACAAAGTGTGAAAGTCAAGCTCAAAAAAATAAGCCAGTAAAAAAGGAGTTTTTTCACGGCTTATCCTTTGGGATTAGAGCTCTTCGTCGCTATCCCGAGTCATTCGGTCCTGGGCGGTAACTCCCATAAGGGAGAGACCGACACGCAGCGTGGTCGCAACAGTCATGAAAAGTTTTAGATACTGTGCTTCATGCTCACTTCCGATGATCTTGTGATTGCCGTAAAACTTATGCAGACCTGCCGCTACTTTTTTCAGATAGTCCGGAAGTTTTTGAAGTTCACGGCTCTCAAATGCGACTTCTACAACCTCTGGAAGTAAAAGCGCATCAAAAAGAAGACTGCGTCCATCCTCATGCAGATCGATAAGCGAAGTATGAAGAATCTTCTCTTTGTCTAAGGATGATTTGGCAAGCAGCGTCTGAATACGGGCATGGGCATAGTTGATATAAAATGCCGGGTTACTCGCATCCTGCTTTTTAAGATCCTCCACATCAAATTCAAGCGATGTGTCACTCTTTTTGCTCGCAAAGATAAAACGCAGCGCGTCAGAACCGATCTCTTCGACAATATCGCTCATCAAAATAACGTTACCGGCACGCTTACTCATCTTATAGGGTTGTCCCTCTTTGAGCAGGGATACCATCTGAGAAAGCAGAACTTCAAGCTTCTCCTTGTCGTACCCTAAAAACTCGACAGCCGCTTTAACACGGGGGATATAACCGTGGTG
>JBFEYF010000291.1:0-2050 GCA_041562295.1 Sulfurimonadaceae bacterium | reverse complement strand
CTTCTCGACCAATAAAGCCAAGATCACCTGGGATCCGGAGGCTATCAAACTCTCCAAAATCATCGATACGATCCGTGCGATCGGGTATGATGCTTATGCCTACGATCCTACGATATCGGAACAGAAATCGATGGCCAAGCGGCGCGAATACTTTACCCGTCTGATCGTCGCTGTATTTGCAGCTATGAATGTCATGTGGATTGCGATTGCCCAGTATGCCGGATTCTTTATGGGTATGGATCAGAGTATGAAGACGATACTCAACATCGCGGAGTGGACCCTGGCAACGCCGGTGCTTTTTTACAGCGGCTGGGTCTTTTTCCGCGGTGCCTATTTCGGTCTGAAAAACAACTTCGTCAACATGGATATCCTTGTTGCAACTGGGGCGACACTAACGTATCTATATTCGGTCTATATAACGTTGACAGAGTCCGGGGAAGCCTATTTCGACTCGGTGACGATGATCATTACCTTTGTGCTTTTGGGCAAATTCCTGGAAGTGATCAGTAAAAAGTCCGCGTCGGATACACTGGATAAGCTTAATAAACACCTGCCTTCTGAAGTAAGGCTTATAACTGCTGATGGGTATAAGAGTGTGACCCTGCATGAAGTGAGTGTCGGTGATCGTCTCGAAGTTCATGCGGGTGAGCGGTTCGCTTTGGATGCCAAAGTCGTCAGGGGTGAAAGTTTTGTGGATGAATCGACGCTGACCGGAGAGAGCGCGCCGCGCTTTAAAAGCTACGGGGAGCATGTTGTCAGCGGCACGACCAATCTGACGACAACAGTTGAGGTCGAGGTGGTCAAAAGCTATGAGAACTCTACCTTTGCACGTCTTTTGCACCTGCTGGAAGATGCTCTGAATAAAAAACCTTATATTGAGCAGCTTGCTAACCGCATCAGCGGTCACTTTTCTGTAACGATACTGCTTTTATCGCTGCTTACGTTCACAGGGTGGTATTTCGGCGGTTTCGGTGACTTTGAGGCCTCTTTTATCGTGGCTATATCGGTGATCATCATCGCCTGTCCCTGTGCCTTGGCTTTGGCGACACCGGTTGCGACACTGGTAGGCGTATCTCAGGGGGCAAAAAAAGGGGTGCTTTTTAAAGAAGCCGCTTTTTTGGAGACGATGGCTAAGACGACAAAACTGTTTGTCGATAAGACGGGTACCATTACCGAGGGAAGCCCAACTGTCGTAGAGAAGCATTACTACGGCGATATAGATGAAAAAGAGATAGCCAATCTGGTATTCGGCTCGATCCATCCTGTTTCAAAGGCCATTTACCAGGCTCTTGAGATAACTGTGACAGAGCAAAACTTTACACAATACAATCTCGTCGCGGGTAAAGGAATAGAAGCAGTTAAAGATGATGATAGATTTCTGGGCGGTAGCGCAGAGTTTTTAATGGCTCACTCCATAGCAGTCAAACCTTTGGAGAGTGACTATACCCATTTTTACATTGCCAAAAATGGTGAGGTTATCGCGGCTTTCGCACTGGAAGACCCGATCAGACCGGGTGTAAAAGATTTGGTAGAAGAGTTGCAAAGGTTTGGTATCGAGACGGTGATGCTTACCGGAGATCATGAAGGTATCGCGCATAAAGTTGCCAACGAGGTCGGGATCAAAGAGGTACAAAGCGGCCTGACGCCTGAGGGAAAAGCCGCCTATATTGAGAGTCATAAGGGTGTAGATGACGTAGTCGTCATGGTCGGTGACGGGGTCAATGACCTGATCGCTTTGGCCAAGGCGGATATCGCTATAGCCATGGGTAAAGGTGCGGATGTCGCGGTGGATAGCAGTGATGTTGTCTTGCTACATGATGATATTCAAAGTCTGAAAGAGGCATTTGCCATCTCAAGAAGATCCTACAGACTCATTAAGCAAAACCTTGGGTTGTCACTGCTTTATAATCTCATTACGATCCCCTTGGCCGTTGCCGGGTATATTATCCCGCTGATTGCGGCTCTGTCTATGTCACTTAGTTCACTGCTGGTTGTAGGTAACTCGTTACGTGTCAAATGGATGAAGGATTAATTATGAATGAAAATACCG
>JBFEYF010000290.1:0-2106 GCA_041562295.1 Sulfurimonadaceae bacterium | reverse complement strand
TTTCAGCGCCATAAACGTTCCGATCGGCTCTCCTACATAACTGCTGACCACCTGGCATTTGACCTTGAACAGATGATAGACCGTTCTTTGCGAGATCTCGGTCATCGTCTCGAAATTGCCCATCCCTTTGGCTATAACGATATCCGCATTCAAAAAGGCCTGGGCGATATCATCAGCCGCATCGGCCAATATAAACCCGGGTGTACGCATACCGCTGCTTTTGACCTCGGCATAACGGTCCAGACCGTCATCCAAAGCCTCTTGCAGTGTCACATCATTAATAATGGGATTGCCCCGTGTCATATAGGTGATCTGCAGCTTGGGATAGAGTTCGTTAAGTTTTTCCATAAAGAGTGCATCAAAGATATGCTCTCCCGCATTATCCGCAAGATAAAGAAGTGTCCCGGCCTTTTGCAGTTCGGCAAAAAGCTGCTTGAAGTCATCCCGCCCAAATTGCGTATGCAGCACTTTATCCACGATCTCGGTCAGATCATAATCAACTTCGGCTGCCAGGTCGATCACATTGCCCGCGACGGCCATCTTGGCAGCCGCCAGCAGGGTATCCTCGGCACCGTTGATCATCTGGCGAAGCTTGGGAAGCATCTCTTTGGCCTGCTGGGTCGCTACTTTTTTGGCCTCACCGTAAAGATCTTCTGTTTGTGCGATCAAGGCCAACTCTTCATACATAGGTGTTGCCGCTTCGGGCGGTGTCTGGGAAAAAGAGAAATTCTGGGAGTGTTTGTGTGCGGCTCTTTCAATCTTTTGGGTCAAAGATGAAGAAGCCCCGATCTTTTGGGCTACTCTGCCGGCTTGTCCGATGATACAGCCGATACACTCGGGCTGCAGTTTCAAAGGGCGGTTTTTTTAGGAGCGGCGTAGTCTTCGACGACTTTACCCCACATCAGTTTATATTTGCGGCGCAGGAACGTCACCTCATCCTGAGAGAGTTTCAGCTGCTCAGTGAGTGTCTCAACCGTCTTTCGGTCTTCATTATAAAGCTCCTGCATCTGGTACAAAGCCTCTTTGAGAAAGCTGTTCTCATCTTTAATAGCGACAATGGTCTCATCTTTGGAGGCCAAAACCTTCTCATGAAGGTTCAGTATCGTTCCGATCGTCTTTTCGACAAACTGCTGTTGTACGACCATATTGGCTTCCGTTCCCAAAGATGCCTCTTTTAGGACCTCCGGAATCAGCGCTTTAGTATTGGCTGATGCATCGATAAATACGACACCGTTTTCGACTTGGGTGGAAAGTTCATCCCTATCAATCATCTTCTGAACTGTCTGAGGGTCGATCTCAACAGTCTTGGAAAACTCATCGACAGTTAACCAGTTTGCTTCCATAACCTCTCCTTTAGAACGTGGGGACTTTAGAGTTTTTTCTCAATCTCTAAAGAGTCCATCTCCACTTTTTTTGCTTTAGCTATACGATCCTCTTGCAATTTGATCGCCAGCTCTTCATTTCTCAGTGCCAATACCTGCATCGCAAGATAGGCTGAGTTGATGGCACCCGCTTTACCGATCGCAACCGTAGCTACGGGCATACCTGCAGGCATCTGTACCGTCGAATAAAGAGCGTCGACACCCGACAGGTCACTTCCGCTCATCGGTACACCGATAACCGGTTTAACGGTACTGGCTGCCAGGGCACCAGCAAGGTGTGCAGCCATGCCCGCTGCCGCGATAAAACACTGAGCACCTTTTTTTTCCGCTTCCTGGATATATGCTTTTGTACGCTCCGGACTTCTGTGTGCACTGGAGATGATCAGTTCATACTGAACGCCGAATGTTTCAAACGTATCAGCACAGGCTTTCATCACATTGTAATCACTCTTAGATCCGATAATAATAGAAACAAATTCCACTCTTAACCTTTATAATAAATTCGATATCTATCGGTTACTGCCGTTTGTAAAGCAAAAAGCAGTCCAATTTTATTTTTTGGTCACG
Organism: Sulfurimonadaceae bacterium; assembly: GCA_041562295.1. GTDB lineage: Bacteria > Campylobacterota > Campylobacteria > Campylobacterales > Sulfurimonadaceae > JBFEYF01. Next base: position 157 of record JBFEYF010000290.1, on the reverse strand, counting down.
CTGACCAGCTTCTCGTTATGGGTAGCTACGGTTCCCATCCCTTCATGGGCCGGTATGCGCAAAAAGCTGTTACGCGGTAATCTTGCCGGCAAGAGTATAGGCACCAGGTAGCCGCTGTGAACGGACTCCAGCACTTTATGCTCACTGTTTTCTATGA
>JBFEYF010000289.1:0-2129 GCA_041562295.1 Sulfurimonadaceae bacterium | reverse complement strand
ACCATGATCTCTTTGGAACCGCTACCGCCGATGGCACCGCTGTCCGCTTCTACCACACGGAAGGTCAGCCCCAATCGTGTCAAGATCTTTTTGTAGGTCGCTTCCATCAGATCAAACTCGCGCACCATATCTTCATAGGAAGCGTGGAAACTGTATCCGTCTTTCATCAAGAACTCGCGTCCGCGCATCAGTCCGAATCGAGGTCGCGCTTCGTCACGAAACTTGGAAGTGATCTGGTAAAGGTTAAGCGGAAGCTGTTTGTAGCTTGTCACACGGTTGCGCACGACATTGACCATCATCTCTTCATGTGTCGGCCCCAGTACATAAAGGTTCTCTTTACGGTCTTTGAAGCGTAAGAGCTCCTTGCCGAACTTTTCGAGTCTTCCCGACTCTTCCCACAAGCTTGCCGGTGTGGCGAAACTGAGTGCTACTTCCTGTGCTCCGGCAGCCTCCATCTCTTCGTTAACGATGTTTTGGATATTGTTTAAAACTTTAAGCCCCAGAGGCAAAAAGTTATACAGCCCGCTGGCTACCTGTGAAATAAAACCTGCACGGGAAAGATAGATATGTGATGCCAGTACGGCGTCATTGGGGGTCTCTTTCGTCGTAGGAATAAAACTTTTGGAAAATCTCACGCTTGCGCTCCTTATCTTACTACGCTAGTTCTGTTTTTTTTCATCGATATCAAAAAGATAGTTCAACGCTTCTATGACACCGTCAGCTTCCGGTTTGTCTGCTATCTCTCTGATATTGGCCGTAACACTGTGTAAAAAGTGTTTTATACTCTGCTCGGCCACTTTTTGAGCTTCGAAACTGTGGCTTGCAGGGATAAACCCTTTAGCCAGGGCCTTGTCCGACTGCAGCTGCGCCGAAGTCATAGCCTTTTCATAAATATTTTTGATCAAAGGCTCCACCTGAGTCGATTGCAGCCAGTTAAAAAACTCCTGGGTATACCGCCCGATAATCGAATAGGAGTTTTTAGCCTCCTCTTTACGAAACTCTATATTGCTCTTGGCGATATCTTCAAGGTCATCTACCACGATCACTTCGATATTGGAGTGAGAAAGCGGTGCGATATCGCGCGGGACCGCCAGGTCAAACCAGTATCGGTGGAAGGTCTCGGACATGACCATCTCATCGGTTATGATCGCATTCTTCGCACTTGTAGCTGTAAAGAGCAGGCGGTTTTGGTTGATCAGATCCTGCAGGTTCTCATAATCCTCTACGATCACCGAACGTCCGACCTCATCGGCGATAGTATGCGCTTTCTCTTTGGTCCGGTTGATCAACGTCACTTCGGCACCGTGATTGATCAGGTGCTGACATGCGATGCGGCTCATATCCCCCGAACCGATGACCAAAGCATTGACACCATCCAGACTTCCCATCGCCTCTTTGGCTTTAAGTACGGCGATACTGGCAATAGATACCGGCTTGGAAGAGATATTGGTTGCCTGGCGAACCTCAGCAGCGCACTTAAAAGCGTACTGCATCGCCTGGCTTAGTTTCTGACCGCAATATCCGTTATCCAAGGAAAACTTAAATGCATCACGAAGCTGTCCGACGATCTGTGTCTCCCCGACAACCAAACTGTCCAGAGAGGATGCTACGGCAAAGAGGTGGTGAATGGCCCCCTCATCCGTATAGATATCGGCACGTCCCTGAAGCTCATCCACGGAGAGCTTCGAACGTTTATGCAGCTCGTCAAAAATCACTTCAGACGCCTGATGCAGATCCTTGACACTGGCAAGTATCTCAATACGGTTACAGGTATTTTCGATAATGACCTCGTTGATAGCAGCATAGCCAAGCAAAACGTTCATACAGTGCTGTTGATGCTCATCATCTGAAAGTACAAGGCGTTCCCGTACTTCAAGCGGAGCATTTTTGTAAGAAAAGCTGACTATTATGTAGTGCATTAAAAATTCCGCTTCATCATCGTTTGTAATACCTCTTCAAGGGCCTTCTCACCTTGGATCGCTTCAAGCGCTTCATCAGTCAGCTTCTGTGCCAACGCATAGCTTTGTTCGACACAGCCATATTTTTTTAGCTCTGCAAGGATCCACGCACTCTCGTCCTTATCGATCTCTTGTGCATGCGCAGATTCCAGGCGGTTTTTATCTTCGATT
>JBFEYF010000288.1:0-2141 GCA_041562295.1 Sulfurimonadaceae bacterium | reverse complement strand
GCCGAGCCTAAAAGCTTTAATGTCTATAAAGCTTACGAAGAAGAGGTCAATACCGTCGATCACTATATCTGGCTCAAACACTCTTTGGATGCGATTAAAAGAGATGAGGTGACGGTAGCGCTGCAGCCGATAAAAGATCTGCAAAAAGATGTCTATATCGGTTTTGAGGCTTATGCCAGGGTCAATGCGGGCCATACGCTGCTCAAACCCGATCTCTTTTTGGAACCCAGCAAACATGCCGGAATTTTGGAAGATATTACCAAAAATGTTGTGCAGCACTGTCTGAGTTTTTTGAAACCGGATACCTATTCGCTGTTGACTTTCAATGTGGGTGAGCATTTGACCCCGACTTTTTTCGATGCCCTGCAAAAAGAGCTGGCAGAGCACGAAGTGCCCTTTGAGAAAGTCGTTTTGGATATTAAACAGGAGATGGGTATGGATTTTGAAAACAGTTCCATGCAGCTTCTTGCACAGATGAAACAGCTCGGCTTTAAAGTGGCCGTAGAGAATTTTGAAAACCTCTCGATTAATTCCCGGACGCTTTTTAAACTCTGTCCCAACTTTATAAAATTCAATATAGGCACAGAAGCGGAGGAGGCGTTTATCCGTTCGGTCATTCTATTTGCCAACCATTTTGAGATGACGACGATAGCTACCGGCATTGAGGATGAAGCCAGTTATAACAAAGCAAAATCTATGGGCTTTGATTACGGCATGGGATACTATATCGGTTACCCATCCCCCATTGATGTGTAGTGTGCGATGACTCAAGAGCTGTTACACTACACCAAAGGGTTGAAGCTTCTGTATGTGGAGGATGATCCTGCCGCACAAACGAAGTTCAAAGAGGTTTTTGCCATACTTTTTTCAGAAGTTTGGGCCGCAGACAACGGGGCGCAAGGGGTGGAACTTTATCAAAAACATCAGCCCGACATCGTCATTACAGATATTCAGATGCCTTTGATGGACGGGTTGAGCATGACACGCGCTTTACGGCAGATCTCTTCCGATCTGCCCGTTATCCTGGTTACCGGGCATGTGGAAGCGGAGCTTTTTTTGGAGTCGATCGAGATCGGTGTGGATGCGTATCTGCGCAAACCGCTGGAGCAGTCTCAGCTTTTTAAGACCCTGTTGCGTGTCTGCCAAAACCTCGTGGCACTCAAAAAGCGCAAAGAGGAGAACCGATACTTTACTATCATCACGCAATCGTCACTGGTATGCAAGTTTGACCCCCAAGGGCAGATCACCTATGCCAACGAAAAGCTCTCTGAGGCGACCGGCTATCCTGCCGATGCATTGATAGATACACCTTTTACAGATCTGGTTACCGATGAGAAACTCTACAGTATGATGTGGCAGATGGTACGTGATCAAAAGATCTGGAGAGGCAGGGTCACAACGGTGACCAAGCAGGGCAGCGCATTGGTTTTGGATATGATGGCCATTGCGGCAGATGAGACCAAAGAGGAGGTGATGACAATAGGACACGATGTCACACCGATGGTCGCCTTGGAAGCGGAGCTGGAAAAAGAGCGGCAGAAAAGAGAGATAGAAAATGCCAAAGAGCACTTTCTTGTACTCTTTACCCACGAGCTCAAAACACCGCTAAATGCCATTATCAACTTCACGAAATATCTTAAGGGCAAATCTGATACGAACCAAGAGGTTCCCCCCGCCAAGGTGACGACGCTGCTGGGATCCATACTGAACAATGCGAATACAATGCTGAATCAGGTAAGTGAGATTTTAGAACTTTCAAGGATCAAAAGCGGCAAAAATTCGTATGAACGCAACACTTTTGCACTCCGTTCCGTCGTCGAAGAGCTGATTAACGGGATGCAGGAGCTGATACGACACCATAACAGCGAAGTGACGCTATCGATTACACCGGATACACTTATCCACTCCAATCAGGATTACCTGAAACAGATTCTAAAACATATTTTCTCCAATGCACTTATTTACGGCAGAGAAAAAGTTGTGATCGCTGCAGAAGAGAATGAAAGGGGCATTACCCTTTGTATTGAAGATGACGGGCCGGGCATTATGAACAAGGAGGAGGTCTTTAACCTCTACAGTCACGATAACGATGAGCTGCTGCACCACGGCAAAGAGGGGATAGGCCTTGGGTTATACTTTGT
>JBFEYF010000287.1:0-2143 GCA_041562295.1 Sulfurimonadaceae bacterium | reverse complement strand
TGTAAAGAGCCGGCAAGCAGTGTTGATGTGAGTGTCAACATGACAAGAGCAGTTTTCATTTCAATCCTTTTTGTGGAAATTTTTCCTAATTGCATTATATTCCCCGGCGCATTAAAAGAAAATAATTATTATTTAACTATTTTTTTCGATAACGCACTTTATCTATAAGAAGAGTCTCATTTTTAGCATCAATGATCATGAAGTGAAGTTTGTATCTGGAGTTGGCATAAAAGGGCAAGCTGTTCTTCTCAGCTCTTTGCCCGAATGCCGGCAGACGAAAGGTTAGCGGACCTGGTCTTCGCAGGCGAGATTGGCGATCTCGATATCGGTAATATTGCCGTTACACACCTCATCTTCCAAGGCCTGTGCATAAAGTTTACTCATCGTATCGATCATCGTCTGCTCCGCTTTTTTATAAGCGGCCACATACCCTTTGATCGAACCGTCCTCATGAAACTGCGGGGTGATATAGACGGCTGTCCAAAAATATTTACCGTCACTGCGAAATACCTTCAGGTACCCTTTCCACGTCTCCCCTTTGCCTATCGCTTCCCACATCTTTTTAAAGAGACAGGTAGGCATATCGGGATGTCGTATCAGATCAAATCCGCCGTGCATCAACTCCTCTTTCGAAAAGCCTGTCATTTCGGCAAACTTACGGTTTAGAAAAGTGATATTTCCCTGCGGATCCGATTCACATACCATGCTTTTGGCATCGTTTTCGACCTCTTGGTCCAGGACATCCCGTTCAACTAACATATCAACCCCCGCCGACAAATTTTAGCATCTCGATCTTGTCACCTTCGCTTGGCGTGTAGGTAGCCCACTCATCTTTCTTGACGACTTCCATATTCACGGCTGCGGCCATGACCTGATCTTCAACTTTCAGTTGCTTCATTATATCATTTAATGTTATATTTGCATCAAATTTCAGTGCTTCACCGTTAACAATCAAATTCATCTCTCTATCCTTGTTCAAAACATTACTTATAGTAGCTTAAAAAGGCTGCTACATCCTTATTTTTTTTACCCACTGCCAGATCAAAAGGTGTCGATCCGTTGGCATTGGTCAACTTGGGATCGGCACCCATCTCCACAAGATATTTCACAATCTCAAGTTCTCCGCTGAAAGCCGCCTGGTGCAGCGGTGTAATCCCGTAGCTGTTTTTGATATTGATCTCCGCCCCGTTTGCGATCAAAAAACGGACCAGATTGATCCTTTTTTTCTTGACAGCCAGGTGCAGCGGAGTAAAACCGTTTTTATCCTCGGCGTTGATATCCGCTTGGTGTTTGAGTAAGTACGAAGCGATATCCAAATGTCTTGCTTTGATTGCGATATGCAAAGGGGTCAATCCCGAACCTGTCAGCTCCTCGACATCCTCACCCGATTCAATCAGCGCTTTGACCTCCTCAAACTTGCCGTACATGATGGCTTTATGCAGTTCACCGAAATCTGCCCAGAGCGAGGTCGCTACTAAAAGCAGCGCGATCATCATACGTTTCATCAGCTCTCCTTTTTAAAGTGGATCATTTTAAAGCGTTCGCCCATGATCGAAGGATCGATCAGGGTCTTCACTTTGCCCACCTCTACGATATAGGTCTCATCCCCTGCATGTTTTCTTAACATCTCCAAAAGATCCAGCAGACCGAAATCGATCAAGGCTTTAAGCTGGGTCTGGTAATTGACCGTTTCAAAACCGGCCGCCTCATACGCATCTTTGAGATGGGAGAAGTTGACATCATAGGTGATATCGCTTTTGCCGTAGAGTTTAGCCAGGTCTATCTCTTCGTCAAAAAGGGGATAGACCTCATGTTTTTCATAAATCCGGCAGGAGAAGTCATTGCGGATCGTCACGTCCCCGTAATCGAAAGTGACAAACTCGCTTCTCTTGGCCGCATTGGCCATCGAAAGTGCAAACTCTTCATACCCTGCAGCGATCTCTCCACCTGTCTGACCGTAACGTTTGGCAATATCCAATACCCGTGCATCCTCACCGTCAAAAGTGATCTTATGATCCTTGACTGTCGCCGTCTTGCCCTCGTGCAAGAGGTCGCAGGAGAAGGCATCGAAAATCTCGTTGGCTACAAAAAAAGCCTCCTCGCACTGCAGTTCATCCAGTGACGCGATATGACGTACATCGAT
>JBFEYF010000286.1:0-2146 GCA_041562295.1 Sulfurimonadaceae bacterium | reverse complement strand
TTAAGAAACTTGAAAACGTTCCGACGAGCGGACGTTACGGCGGTGACAGACCGCTTCAAAAGCAGATGATACTCAAAGCGAGTGTGCAGTAGGATGCAGGACTGGGTATACAGCTGGCAGCATATCTACGAACAGTTCGATCCGGTAGCCTTTTCGTTTTTCGGATTCAATGTCCACTGGTACGGTATCATGTACGCCTTGGCACTCTTATCGGCATTGATGGTGGGAAAGTGGATCGTCAAACGTGACAAGATCGATATCTCCGATGAGAGCCTCGGGAACTACTTTCTCTGGGTAGAGATCGGTGTCATTTTGGGGGCGCGTTTGGGGTATATCCTCTTTTATGACCCTAATACCTGGTACTATATTTCCCATCCGTGGCAGATCTTTAACCCCTTTATGGACGGTCAGTTTGTCGGTATCCGGGGTATGAGTTACCACGGGGCCCTGATCGGTTTTCTTTTGGCCTCGTTTCTTTATGCCAGACGCCACAAAGAGCCGTTTTGGCGCTATATGGACCTGGTTGCCATTGCGGTTCCGATAGGATATGTCTTCGGGCGTATCGGAAACTTTTTGAACCAGGAGCTTATCGGTAACGAGACGACAGCAGCCTGGGGCGTTTACTATAACGATATCCTGGTGCACCCTTCACAGCTTTATGAAGCCTTCTTAGAGGGGATCGTGGTCTTTGCCGTTATGATCTTTATCCGCCGCTATAAAAGCTTCGAGGGGATGTTGGCATTGTGGTACGGGGCACTCTACGGCCTGGCACGCTTTGTGGCGGAGTTTTTCCGGGCACCGGATGTACAGCTGGGTTACCTGATAGGAGGGTGGATGACGATGGGACAGATCCTTTCGCTGCTGATGATCCTCATCTCTGTAGCGGGTCTATTGTATCTGGGAAAACTGCACAAGCTGCAGCAGCAGACGCCAAAAGGTAAAAAGTAACGCTGATGCTTTTTGAGAAGCTTTTTGCCTATCACACCTACTATCTCATCATTAAAGAGAACCACTTTACTCTCAGGCTTTTGGAAACAAACGGCGAGTATCGCAAAGATGCCCAGGAACCGATGAGCAGCAACTCCCTGTTAGTCAGTAATATGGATTATGCCAAGAGGCTCTTAAAAGAGTGCGAGTCGCAACTAAGCCAGGGGTTTTCCTTTACCAAGCCGCTGATTATCATCCACCCGACACGTATTCTTAAAGATCAGTTCACTGATATAGAAAAGAGACTCTATCAAGAGCTGGCACGCGCTATCAAAGCGCGCAAGGTGCTTTTTCATACGGGAAAAGAGCTGAGCTTTAAAGAGATCGAATCTTTGGTTGAAGCCGAAGACGGTGTAGCGGTTTAGGCTACAGTGACAGGCGGTTCCGCATGCTCTTTATGCCGTATATCCCTGTAGAGATTAAGTAAAGATATAAAGAAGGTCGTAATGGCCGGTCCGATGATCATACCCCAAAATCCGAAGCTTGAGAGTCCCGCCAAGATAGCGAAAAAGATGATCAGCTCGTTAAACGGGGCTTTGCTTTTGATAAACGAGACATTGATGAATTTAATGATGACCGGTTTGATAAAGGTGTCTGCTACGATTGAGATGACGATGATCGTATAGAGTGCAATGACGACAGCACTACCGATATTGCCTAAAGAGAGTTCATAAAGCGATATAGGAAGCCACATAAGTGCCCCGCCCACAATCGGTATCAATGAAGCAAACCCGTAAAGAATACCGAAAAGAATAGCATCATATCCATAGGCGTAGGCGATAATGGCAAAAAGCGCCCCTTCGAAGATGGCCGTAACCAAAATCGAATAAAAAACGACGCTCATCACCCCGCTGGCACCGTTATAAAGTGAGAGCGTATGCCCAGCATTGAGGGGAATGATCTCCCTGAAAAAGTTCCCCAGTTTCGTACCGTAAAAGAGGATAAAGAAGTAAAAGATGACGATCATGACGATATCTTTTAAAAAGCCCGCGCTCTTGGCGCCCAGCTTGGCTACGATATCAAGTGCCCCCGATGCAATACTTGAGATATTTTGGGGATCTGCGATATCGGTCAGATAGGGTTTGAGAAACTGCAGGGATGAGGGCAGGTCGGTCTTGACCCATGTATTAAACTGCTCCACCATCCCTGTCAGAAGGTT
>JBFEYF010000285.1:0-2147 GCA_041562295.1 Sulfurimonadaceae bacterium | reverse complement strand
GAAGTGGTCAAAGCCAACCAGGAGAAGACCCAAAAAGTTATCGTAATCGTCAAAGAGAAGGCCAAAGAGGAGGCGATAAAAGCTCCGAAAAAAGAGGAGCCCGTCAAGAAAGAAGAAGCGCCCAAGCGTGAGGTTAAAAAAGAGTCCAAACCCGCTAAAAAAGTAAAAGTGGGTGATATCAAACTCAATATTACGGATGATACGATCTTTTTACCGACCCAGGACAGACTGATCAAACACTTCAGCTTTACCAATGCCAAAAAAGAGCACCTTCTGGTACTTGATTTTGACTCTATCTACTTTAAAAAGCATATGATCAGCCAGATCAACTCGCCGCATATCGTCAAGATCAAAGTGGGATGGCATGATGTCTCCTACCGTATTACGATTCAGCTCAAAGAGGCGTTGAAGTATCAATTATCACAAGAGGGCAAAGGGGTGCGTATCAAATTCCTGCTGCCCAAAGGGAAATAATCCCTTTAGCCCCTCTATTTTTGGGACTTTTTATGCTCAACCAGCAACAGGGCGATCTCCGATCTTAAGGCCCTGATCTCCGATTTAAGCTCCTCTATCGATTCACTCTCTTTGTGGAGCTCCGCTTCCATCGGTTTTTCTCTCAAGCGCTCCATCTCTCCGATGATAACAGCGACAAAAAGGTTGAAAAAGACAAACGCGGCTATAATGACAAAGGATACAAAGTAGATCCACGCCCAGGGGTGGACTTCCATCGCCTCATACATCACATCGGTCCAATCTTCAAAGGTCAATACCCTAAAAAGTGTCAGCATCGATATCAACAGATTATCCCACAGGCCCGAAGGGAGCGTATCAAACATAAAAGAACCCACGATCGCATACATATAAAAGATAATAAAAAGCAGGATGACGATATCCACGATCGAAGGGATCGCCCCGATAAGCATATCGATAATCCCTTTGAGTTCCGGACGGGCGTTAAACAGACGCAGGATCCTAAATATACGCATCAAACGCGCGATCATAGCAAAATCGGACTCAGGCATCGGTATCAGGGTAATAACGACGATCGTAAAATCAAAAAGGTTCCAGCCGTCTTTGAAAAAATCTCTCAGCCGTTTTTCCGCGGCCATCTTAATCAGAATCTCCACCAAAAAATAGATGGTTACCGCGTAATCCAGATAGGTCCACGCCATTCCCAGCTGCGCCTCTATCTGTGCAGAGGTCTTAAAGCCCAAGATGATGGCATAAAAGAGGATAATCGTTGTCGTCAGGTTGGAAAACCAGCGTGAACGGCGTACCCGCATTAATGCTATTTTCATATCAATCTCCGTTTTTTAAACGCGATTGTACTAAGCCAGAGTAAACCGTCAGCTAACGGATAAAATCAGTGCTTACTTTTCAGCCATTCATAGAGTGTCTCATAGAAGGCTTCCATATCGATAGGCTTGGTGATATAGCTGTTCATACCTACCGACTGGGCCTTTTGCTGGTACTCTTTGAGTACATTGGCGCTTAACGCCACGATCGGAACATGGCTGTAGCGTTTGTAGCCGCGTATGCGTGCCGTGGCATCATAACCGTTCATGACCGGCATCTGTATATCCATCAGGATCAGATCATACGCTACATCCGTCTGAGAGACAAGTTCCACAGCCTTTTGACCGTTATCGGCAACCGTCAGCCTAAACGGCGAACCTTCCAGGGCCAGCCGGATGATCATCTGATTGGTCGCATTATCTTCAGCCAACAAAATCTCTTTGCTGCCCAGTGCAAAGAGTCTTTGTTTGATCTCTTCCAGGGGATCCGTTTCACTCTGTGACCCTTCCTGTTCTCTGTGAAAATGGGGTGATGAGAGCTGTGCTTGGACTATCTCACGGTACAGAGGCTTAAGTAAGAAACGTCCCCTGCCTCCCCCATACTTTTCCCATCGGGACTCGAACGTTTCCTGATCCCTTAACGTACCGACGAGGCACCACGCATCCAGTGACCGCTCCTGGGCAGATTCGAGTATCGACTCGATATCCCGATGCCCCAAAGCCGTGTCGATAACCATCCGGTCAAAGCTCATCTTTTTAAGATACTCTTGACACGAAGCGAGCGTATCACAGCTCATGACCTCCGCACCCATTGCTTTAAACATAGCGCTCCATACCGCCGCCAACTTCTGG
>JBFEYF010000284.1:0-2156 GCA_041562295.1 Sulfurimonadaceae bacterium | reverse complement strand
ACAAACTCGTAGTTTTTACTGCGGGCAAAACAGACCCGCGCCTGGTAGTGGTCAAAAAGGTCAAACCGTTTGTTGAGAAACCCTAAAAAGCGCTCCCATTTGTACATCAGTTCGGAGAACTTGCGCGCATAGCGGTAAAGCAGCTCCTCTTTTTGCTGGATATAGTGTTCTGACTGTTTTTTGATCTTATCGATGCTTTCTGGCTGTACATAGAAAAACCCTGCCGACGACCGGCCCAGAATCATCCCTTGGATCGCGTGGTTAAACCCCGCTTTAAGCAAGAGGGTCTCCTGGGACTGGTAGAGGTGGACCTGCCTGTCGACGAGATACTCGGCCAGTTTGTCACTTTGCAGGTGACGCTGCATCGCCGTTTCGATCTCTTTATAGGTACGGTCCAAAAAGCTGTTGATCGAAGCCAGGTCCTCATCGACACTGTCATTAACCGTACCGTCTTCATGAAAGAAGCTCTCTATCTGGCCAAGTTCATCCGGTACCTCGATCTCATGGACCCAGTCAAAAAACTTTTCTGGCAGTGTCAAGGTTTTGAGGTAGCCGAAATAGCGGATCATCTTGATATATTCATAGATCGTATCGAGTGTCAAAACACCCTGTTTGCGGATATGGTTTTGGGCTTCGGTCAGATCTTTGATCGCTTTGGGAGGGTCGAACTCGATCGAGTCAAGCGCTTTGATCATCTCATAATGGCGGTTTTGGTCCCCTTCGATAAAGAGGTGCTTGGGGCGGGAAAAGAAGCTCTCGAAGCTGTAGATATAGCTTTGAAGATCGAGCTTGTCGATCATCGATTTCACTCTGGGGACTCCTCACAGCGGTTTATCGGGAGGATCTTTCCGTAGACATCCGTCCCTTTTTTACCTAAGAAGCTGTGCCCTTTATAGTTGAACTTCTCTTTGTTTACCGCCATACCGTCACAAAAAATCGTCTTACCGTGTTCAAAAGCGAACGTCAGCGTATGCACTTTGTTACGTACCTGGGTATTATGGCTTTCAAAGAGATAAAAACCTACGATCAAAACGGCTACGGTAACGGTTGCTGCGATCTTTTGCTTAACGTTAAGCTCCGTCATCTTATGAATAACGACAAAAAAGAGAATAACAGCGGCGAATATATAGAGATAGGGCATCAGTGGTCTCCTCGTAGTTGATAGGTAATATCCCCTGCCCCGAAACCGACAATCAGCCCCTGATCCAACGTGGATACCTTCTGGCTATCCTTGATCAGGTCCAAATGGGTATCGTCACGCTCGATACGGTCGATCATCATCGGGTTATAGGCAGAGAACTCCGCTTCGAAATTGATATCTACGACATCTTCTCCCGCACTCCATACTGGCAGGATCACCAGTTTATGCGTCCCCTGAAAACAGCTTTTAAAAGCCTCCAGGTTATCCACGGTACGGCTGTACTTATGCGGCTGCCAGATGGTCGTTATCTTCTCCAGTCCTTTGAGTTTGGCATAAGCGACGATCGATTCAAAGGTCGCCTTGATCTCCGTAGGGTGGTGTGCATAGTCATCAATCAAAACGGCAGAGTTCTTACTGATTATATCGAAACGTTTTTTGATACCGCTGTACGCTTTCATATTTTCCCGGATGGTCTCAAGATCCATCCCCTCTTCCAATGCAGCCAAAATAGCCAATGCCGCATCGAGTGCGATATGCTCGCCAAAGCCCCAGATACTAAAGCTCCCCATATCTTTGAGGTCAAACTGGGTGAAGGGTTCATCCTCGATCAACGTGTAGTGGATATTGGTTATATCTTTGGAAGGGTAGAGTCTGATCGCATCCATATCCAGTGTCGCCAGATAAGGGTCTTCCGCATTGATGACACGCAGCGGTGCATTGCTTAAAAAGGTGTGGTAAGCCTCATAAAAACGTTTTTCGTCATGACCGTAATACTCCATATGTTCCGGTTCCGCATTGGTCACGATAGCGACTTTGGCATTGGCATTGAGGAAACTGCCGTCACTCTCATCCGCTTCGAAGATCAGGCGGTTACTGCTCTCAGAAAAACGCATGTTCGATCCGATCGACTTGCTCTCGGCACCGATGATCGCAGACCCTTCCATGATAGCAGCCAGTATCGCTGTCGTCGTACTCTTGCCGTGGGCACCGCAGACGGCGAAGACCTCTCTGTCTT
>JBFEYF010000283.1:0-2178 GCA_041562295.1 Sulfurimonadaceae bacterium | reverse complement strand
TGATAAAACTGCACCGATTGCCCAAATGCGTCAGGTGCTATCAGCCGATCCCATCTTTGCGGGTTCTACCATTTCGGAGTTCGGATCAACCCAAGAGGTGGTCATCCGTGTTAAAAACAGCACGGGCAGTGTCACCAGTGACCTGGGAGACGTTGTACGCAAGCTGCTCCACGGTACAGGCAACTTTGAGATCCGCCGCGTCGATATCGTCGGACCGAAAGTGGGCGGAGAGCTTCAGGAGAAAGGGATACTGGCGATGCTTTTTGCTATCATCGGGATCCTGATCTACGTCTCATTCCGTTTTGAGTGGCGTTTTGCTGTCGCTTCGGTCTTTGCCCTGGTACATGACGTCTCCATTGCGATGGGTATGCTGGTCATCTTTGAAGTGGATGTAAATCTCGATACCCTGGCGGCACTTTTGACGATTCTGGGGTATTCACTCAACGATACGATCATCGTATTTGACCGTATCCGTGAGGGACTCATCACAATGAAAAACGCGGATCTTACCGAGACGATCAATGAGTCCGTTTCCAGAACTTTAAGCCGTACGACGCTGACGTCGTTGACAACGTTTTTCGTGGTTCTGACACTCTACCTTTTCGGCGGAGAGATCATCAGCGGATTCTCATTCACACTACTGGTAGGTGTCGTCGTCGGTACCTACAGTTCGATCTTTGTTGCTTCACCGCTACTTAAACAGTTCGGATTTAGCGTCAGCGGTTACAAAGGCAAACTGGCTGAAAAAGAGAAGCGTCAAAAAGAGAAAGAGCGTATGCGTGCCCAGTTTGAACAGGGTGTGATGTAAGCTTATCATTAAGATATAATAAGCAAATAAAATGTTTTTAGCGTAGCGCTAAAGCAAAAAGCGGCTAACCGCGTGGGCACTCCGCCGAGGAGAACCCAGTGTTAACGTAGGAAGATGGGCTTTGCCCGGATTCCGTATTATTTCGACATAGGAGAAATGTAGATGGATTGGGGAAAAGTAATATACGTCTTTTTTACATTGATGAGTGTAACCAGTATCGCCGGATTTTTGTATGAGCACAGTGCCATAGCACTTTTTGTCGCCGGTAGTTTGAACCTTGTTTCGACGATTTTGAAACTGGGAGTGCGCAACCTGCTTGCGGCAGAACTGTTGGCCAGCTCTTTGGTGGCTGACCTGCACCTGATTCCGGCATTTATCTATCTGGAGATCTCCGGAAACATCACCTGGGCGATCGCTTTGGCTATCGGAGCTTTGATCGCAAACTTCTTCTCGATGGCACTGGTATTGATCGAGAGTAGTAAAACCAGAGAAGAGTATTAATTTTTAAGGATAACGTATAATGGAATATCAAGCCTCTGAAATAGAGCAGAAGTGGCAAAAGTATTGGCAGGAGAACGGAAGTTTCGAGCCGCAAGACAATACAACGAAAGAGAAAAAATATATCTTAAGCATGTTCCCTTACCCAAGCGGGCGTATCCATATGGGACATGTGAGAAACTATACGATCGGGGATGCTTTTGCCCGTCATGCAAGACAGCAGGATTTTAATGTACTGCATCCGATCGGATGGGACAGTTTCGGTATGCCGGCTGAAAATGCGGCGATCAAGCACGGCCTGCACCCGAAAAAATGGACCTATGAAAATATCGATTATATGCGTAACGAACTGCGTACGTTGGGTTTGTCGTTTTCCGAGAGACGAGAGTTCGCTACCAGTGATGAACTTTATACGAAGTTTGAGCAGGGCTTTATCATCGATATGTTTGAGAAGGGGCTTTTGTATCAAAAACAGGGTCTTTTGAACTGGTGTCCGCATGATCTGACCGTTTTGGCCAATGAACAGGTCGAAGAGGGCAAATGTTGGCGCTGTGGTACCGAGATCGTACAAAAAGAGATGAACCAGTACTACTTCAAGATTACCGATTATGCCCAGGAACTTCTGGATGACCTGAAACAACTTGAGGGTAAATGGCCCAAGCAGGTATTGACGATGCAGGAGAACTGGATCGGACGCAGCGAAGGTTTGGAGTTTACACTGAAGTTTGACGAAGCGAGCCTTCCTAAAGTCAACGGTATCGAAGGGTTTGAGGTCTTTACGACACGTGCGGATACGATCTACGGTGTGACCTACTGCGCCGTAGCGCCGGAACATGCAGTCGTCGATGCCCTGATCGAGGGCGGACATCTGG
>JBFEYF010000282.1:0-2187 GCA_041562295.1 Sulfurimonadaceae bacterium | reverse complement strand
GTGCAGATGATACAGGCACTGTTTATTACAGATGATGAGGAGACGTCGGTAGATGATATTTTCGATTTTTAATAGGGGCCTGAAGTTCATACTGGCACTTTTGATTCTCTCTTCTTATCTGAAGGGAGAAGAGGGTTTGGCGTTGGATAAGGATCAAAGGGGGTGGATCCAAAAACATCAGGAGGTTGATTTTACGGGAGACCCCAACTGGCTTCCGTTTGAAGCGTTTGACCAAGAGGGCAACTATATCGGTATCGTGGCGGAATACCTGGAACTCATTACTCAAAAAAGCGGTCTGAAATTTCGCAAACAGCGGGTAGACAGCTGGAGCGAGGCCTTAACGCTGGCCAGAGAGTCAAAAGTTAAGGTGATCTCGGGAGACAGTGCGGATAAGGTACTCAACCGCACGTTTAAACCGATTGAACCTTATCTGATCAGTCCGATCGTTATTGTCATGAGTGAGCATGCCAACTATGTCGAGGCCGTTGAAGAGCTGAAAGATAAAAAAGTGGCTGTTATTAAAGATTACGGCTATACGGCAGAGCTTTTTAAGCAGTATCCCACGATGAAGTTTATCGAAGTGGCCAATATCCAGGAGGGACTCAATCAGGTCTCTGAGGGGGAACTGGATGCACTTTTGGCGTCGGACCAACTGGTGCGCTACAGTATCGCCTCGATGGGACTGGATCATGTCAAGATCGTCGGGAAGACTTCGGTTGTCATGGAAGTCACACTTTTTGTAGCCAAAGATGAACCGCTTTTATATAAGATCATCAATGATGCCGTCAAATCGATTTCGACACGTCAGCAGCAAAGCATCATCAACCTTTGGCAGCATGATCTTCATAAGCATGATACAACCCATCTGCCGCTATGGGCAGTACTGCTTTTTACCGTAACGGTCATTGTCCTGTTTATCTTTACCTATATGAGGTTTGAGACGATCCAGGGACGTTATAAATATGCGTTGGCAGGTTCTAATGACGCGATCTGGCACTGGAATATCCAAAAAAACAGTATCTACTTCTCCCCACGGTTCAAAGAGATATTGGGTTATACGCACAAAGAGTTTCCCAATGAGATCTCGGCATGGACACAGCGGGTACATCCGGATGACAAAGGTGCTGTCGTCGAGCTGATCGAGAACAATCTGCAGGGTAAAAGCCGTGACAGTTATATCCTGGAACACCGGATGCTGCATAAAGACGGTACATGGCGTTGGCTGAGACTTCGGGCGAAAAGTTTTTACGACACGCAGGGTCACCCGCTTCGAATGGATGGTTTGTGTAAAGATATTACCAAAGAAAAAGAGTTGAGTGTCGAGTTGGCACGTTCCCAGCAGCTGCTTACCAAGATCATAGATAATATTCCCGTACGGGTGTTTTGGAAGGATCTGGAAGGTCGTTATTTGGGGTGCAACAAACTTTTTGCCCATGATGCGGGAGCAACAGAGAGCCAGGATATTATTGGCAAACACGATTTTGATATGCCGTGGAAAAACGAGGCGCAAAAATATCTGGATGATGACCGTTTTGTTATCAGAACCGGCAGTCCAAAGCTTAATTATGAAGATCAACAGACGACGCCGGAGGGCCAAAAAATATGGCTTTCAACTTCCAAGGTCCCTTTGACCGATGAACGGGGTGAAGTTGTCGGTCTGTTGGGGGCTTATTACGATATTACATCGGTCAAAGAGCATCAGATTGAGAATGAAAAAAAGACGAAATTCCTGGAGTCAGCTCAGGAGTTGGGGCATCTGGGAAGTTGGGAGTGGAATATCTCTACCGGTGAACTCAGATGGTCTGATGAAGTCTACCGTATCTTTGGGGAAAAGCCCCAAAGTTTTCCTGCAACATACGAAGCGTTTAAATCCTATATTCCCGAAGAGTATCATGAGGGTCTTGAAAAGGCCATCAATGATGCGATGACCTATAAAAAGCCTTATGAATATGACCATGAGGTCCGCCGTAAAGATGGGGCACTGCGTCTGGTAAGAGAGGCCGGATATGTACAGTTTAACGAAAAAGGTGAACCGATCTTGATGTTGGGTACGGTACTGGATATCAATTCTGTCGTAGAGGCTAAATCGACACGCAGACAATATAAAGAGCTGCAGGATCTATTACAGAAGTTTGACCAAAATGTCATCGCTTCCAATACAGATTTGAAAGGGCGAATCACCTATGC
>JBFEYF010000281.1:0-2190 GCA_041562295.1 Sulfurimonadaceae bacterium | reverse complement strand
GCTTTTTTGAGTGCGTACCGTACCAGCAGGGGACCGACAAGCTCATTGAGCGCGGTTGTGGCGATGACCAGACTCAGTACGATGATACCGATACTCTCCAAACCCGCCATCGAGGGGATGGTTAATGCCAATCCCACAGAGACACCCGCTTGCGGCAGAAGTGCCACGCCCATATACTTTTTGACACTCTCATCCTCTTTTGCCAGCACGGCACCGATATAGGAGCCCAGGATCTTTCCGAAGGCCCGGATGGCTATATAGGTGAGTGCCATCAAAAGAAGGGCATAGAGAGTCTCAAGATGCAGGTGCGCGCCCGAAAGCACAAAAAAGAGGATAAAGATACTCTCCTCAAAATAGCGGCTCAATTCATCATAGACCCGATCAAAACACTCACTGTAGTTGGCGAAAAGAACCCCCAGTACCATGGAGGCAAGCAACCCGTCCAGACCCGACTGTACCGCACTCCCGTAGGCGAGTATCATGACCCCCAGAGCGAGGGTGACCTTCGCGTTTTTGGTTTTGAGCCTCCGTGCAGCGAAAACCAGGAACCATGCCAGAGCCGCTCCGATCATCAAAGCGAAAAGTATCTCTGTAAGCGCGCCCCAAAGAGCATCGGTGATACTGCTGCTTTCGACACCGATAAGAATGGACGCGACGGCTGTAACCATGATAAAGTTAAAGAGTGCCAGCGAATCATCCACGGCGACGACGGCCAGAAGTGTGGTCGTAAACCGCCCCTTTGCGCGTACCTGGTGGATGGTTGCCAGTACGGCTCCGGGCGCTGTCGCCGTAGCGATGGCCCCCAGCATCATCGATAGGATCAGGTAAAATATCCAGGCTTCGTAGGGGCTGGAGTTCTCTATAAAGATCGGAAGAAGAAAGTAAAGCAGGGCCGTCGTAAAGATAAAGGTACCCTCTGCCTGAAACAGCGAAATGGAGAAGATGGTCTTGCCTAAATTTTTGATACGGCTGATCTTCAAACTCCCGCCGATCATAAAGGCGATAAAAGAGAGTGCGATATCGAGGATGAAAGTCGTCTGCGTCAAAAAATCCGCATCGATCAAAGCCAGCAGTGACGGACCTGTCACAATACCTAAAAGGATCAGGACGAAAACATTTGGAAGATGTAAAAACCTGCTTAAACTGTTGGCGATGATACCCAGAACAAGGATAAGACCTACGACGACGATATTGTCCATGCTACTTCCTGTGGATATGAGCTCTCTTAAACTCTATAGTACAATAACTACAGGGCGATCTCAAAGAGTATAAACCGGGCCTGCTTTTGGATATCGATAAGTAATGCCTCTTTGACACGTATACCCAGACCGTCCCCCGCTTTTAAGAGGGTTTTTCCCGTTGTAACCTCTCCCGAAATCATAAAGATATAAAAGGCGGTACCGCTTCCTTGCAGGTCGACTTTGAGTTTGCGGTTGTGGGTGAAGATCCCCTGGTAGATCCACGCCTCTTGGTGGATCTTCAGGCTCTGATCGGTGCCCTCAGGGGAGACCAGAAGCTCCAGACTGTTTGGTCTGAGCGCGAGACTCTTTTGCTGATAAAGAGGTTTGAGACCCTTTACAGAGGGGGTGATCCAGATCTGAAGCCCTCGGGCCCTGTCGTAACGGCTGGGATTGGTCTCGGCATGTTTCAGACCCGACCCCGCACTCATCAGCTGGATCTGCCCCGCTTCTAAAAGTCCCGAATGGCCCAGCGAATCCTGGTGAAAGATGCGCCCCTCCAGCAAGATCGTGAGGATCTCCATATCCTTGTGGGGATGGATCGGGGTGCCGTCCATCTTGCCTATAATAAAATCATCCAAAATACGAAGTTCCCCGTAACCCAGATCTTCGGGGTCGTCATAATCGAAGTAGTGGAAGCTCTGTTTGATGTTCATCCAGCGCTCTTTGATGTGGTGGCGGGTATTGCTTTTTTTGAGTTCGAAGGGGGTGCGGGTGTTGGACCATAAAGTAGTTAGCGGAGTTAGTAGCAGGAGTTTTAGGAAGTTTCGTTTTTTCATTGGGAATTAGACTCTTTTGGGCAGGTTGTCAATGTCGTAGTTCTTGGTTGATGCGGCACCATGCCTTTATGCAGCGATTTTATCAGGGCGAACCGTGTCACAACGGGACCGATAATCTCAAAAATGACGGTTGTACCCAGGATGATCGGCAGGATAAGGTGTGAGAATTCGGG
>JBFEYF010000280.1:0-2205 GCA_041562295.1 Sulfurimonadaceae bacterium | reverse complement strand
GGTCGTGATGACATGGCGGGCGCGGTCCAAAGAGAGGTAACCGTCACGCAGTGTCTTAAATGTCAGATCGCGGGTGATCTCTTTAAATGAGGCTTCGATATTCTCCCCGTTTTCCAGGGCAGAGATAAAAGCGGACTCGATGATCTCGGTTAAAAGGTCCAAAATATCGATCGATTCAAGCTTGAGTTGCGTCAATCTCTTCATATAGTGAGAATCGATATCGGCAAAACGGTTACGCAGAGCCGCTTCTAAAAAGGAGAAAGCTTCCTGGCGGGTCTCCTGCAGTTGTTGGGTCTGCTGGCGGATCTCAAGCTCCAGTTTCTCCCGTTGTGTTAAGAGCGCCTGAAGTTTATCGGAGGCATTTTGGGTCGATTTTTGCAGTGTCTGGTCGACGATTTCGTAAAGCAGTTCATCAGAGAGCTCTTTTTTCTCTGAAAGGATGGCGGTTATTCTGTCCTGAAGCTCTTTATCCATAAAATTTCCCTTTGTTCGGTTACACTTTAAAGGACCATAGCCACATCTTTATGGCCTTTAAAAAGCTCAAAAAGTGCAATACGGTCATCATCACTGTGTACAAGTATGGCTACATTATAGCTTTGATATTTGCCTGTTTTGCTTTTATTACCTTTTTTTATAGTGCAATCGCGATCTTTGATCACCTCGGTAACAACCCTATCGATATCGGCCTGCATCAGGCACATGACACGGTAGTCCCAACTGCAGGGGTAGTTAAGTTCAAGTTTCTCTTCACGACCGTTGATAATCACCGCTCTTGCCTCCTGTTTTGGTCTCCAGCTGTACATTTTTAATGACCATCCCTTTGTCGATCGCTTTGACCATATCATAGATGGTCAACAGCCCGATACTTGTCCCTGTCAGCGCTTCCATTTCTACACCGGTCTGTCCCGTCAGTTTGGCAGTGACAAAAAGTTTGAATCCGGGAAGCTGGGGAAGCTCTTGGATATCGCAGTTAATACCCGAAAGGTTGAGAGGGTGGCACATCGGGATCAGGTCATGGGTGCGTTTGGTCCCCATGATCGCCGCAATCACGGCCGTCTGAATGACGGGCCCCTTTTTAGCGGTATTGGTGATGATGGCATCATAAGCTTCCTGCGACATCTCTATGATACCGCTGGCTGTTGCCGTACGTGTTGTCTCATCTTTTGCCGAGACATCGACCATCTTGGGACGGTCGTTTTCATCTAAATGGGTTAAATTCATCTTCTATGTCCTGTTAAGTTACGTTAATCACGATTTTTCATCTAAGAGATAGTTCTAAAGCATATTTTATCCTATCTACACTATACTTGGGGTTAATTCAGTGTGAAGGAAAATTTATGAAGAAAATTTTAACCATTTTGCCGGCGGCACTGCTTGTATCGAGTTTGCATGCGGCGGATGAACAACCCAAACGTACGTTGGCTAAGAATATGATGCTGACGTACAACAAACTTCCCGGCGAGGCAAAGACATTTGGTGAGATGTTCAGCGGGGGTGAGTGGTATGGAAGAGTGCGCTCTAATACGTTTTATTGGGACTGGAGTGATGCTGCAGGCACAGACAACCATGCCTGGGGTATCGGCGGTAGTTTGGTCTATAAGACGGCCAAGTATCACGGTTTTGGCGCAACCTTAGGAGCCTACTACAGTAATGCAAGCCTCTGGTCAATGGATCAGGCTGATATCAGTGCACTTAAAGCGGGTAAAGATACATTGGCCCGTCTGTCTGTAAAGAATGATAACAAGTATGATATGTTCTCCTTGGCTCAGGCCAGTATCGACTATACAACCGGCAAGACGACTCTAAAAGTGGGACATCAGATCATCGAGTCGATGTTTACCAAATCAAATGATACAAAGATGATCCCCAATACCTTTGAAGCGGCGGTTTTGGAGAATAAGGATATCGAAGGTACGACGATCCGTTTGGCGCATATTACGAAGCAAAAACTTCGTGACCACACCGCTTTTCATGATGTGATCACATTTAAAGATGCAAGCGGCGAAAGCTGGGCCAACAATGATGACTCGGCAGTACACAAGGGTCTTTCCTATGCCAACTTCGTAGCTGCGGGCAAGGATCCTGACCATACGATGAGTATCGCAGAGGTTCATTCCAAATTCGGTAAAAATGTGAAGACCAAAATAGCGTATCTGATGCTTCCGGATGTATTGACCAATCTTGCTGTAGAAGCCCACTATACGG
>JBFEYF010000279.1:0-2218 GCA_041562295.1 Sulfurimonadaceae bacterium | reverse complement strand
TTCGGATGTCGCGATGCTGAGAATGCGCCAGTTTGTCGAGGACGCTTCGGCGACATCGCATCCTATCAAGCCGGATCACTATATCGAGATCAACAACTTCTATACGGCAACGGTCTATGAAAAAGGGGCGGAGGTGATCCGTATGCTACAGACCCTTTTGGGGCGAGACGGTTTTAAAAAGGGGATGGACCTTTACTTTGAGACTTTTGACGGTCAGGCGGTGACGACAGAAGCCTTTATCTGGGCTATGAGTGAAGCCAACGGTTTTGACCTGTCCCAGTTTGAACGCTGGTACTTCCAGTCCGGTACACCGCTTTTAAAAGTAGAAAAAGATTATCAGAGTGAACATAAACGTTTTACAGTGACCCTCAAACAGCAGCATAAGGGGAGTGAGCCGCTTTTCTTTCCGCAGCGCATAGCGCTTTTTGATCACAGCGGCAAAGAGATCAAAAGCCGTCTCCTCGAAGCGGGTATCCATCTCAAAGAGGATGTTTTTATCATCAGTGAGCCTGAACATACCCTCACTTTTGAAGGGGTTGAATCCGAACCGGTACTCTCTATAAACCGCGGTTTTTCTGCCCCTGTTAAAGTCGAGATGCAGCAGTCGAATGAGGAGTTGGCATTCATCATGGCCCATGACAGTGATGACTTCAACCGTTATGAAGCCTCCCAGGAGTTTGCCATGATCGTCATGAAAAAGTGCTATGGGGCATTGATCAATCAGGAACAGATGCAGGTTCCTGCAGCGTTTATCGATGCGTTTGGTGCGCTTTTAAAAGATCACCGCATCAGCAAGGCGCTCAAAGCCAAGATGCTTGAGATCCCGGCTATCGATCTGCTGATGCAGGAGCTTGATAATATAGCGATAAAAGATCTCTATAGGGTGCGTAACTATCTTTTAAATACGATCGCTACAGAGCTTGAGAGTCTGATCTGGAACGAGTATGACGCTATTGAGGATAGCAGCTACAGTGTCGAAGCTGCTGCCATGGGACAGCGGGCATTGAAAAACCGTCTTTTGGAGCTGATCGCTCCGACACAGAGTGAACGGGTCTATACCGAAGCACTGAAGCGTTATCATGAAGCGACCAATATGACGGACCGCTTTGCGATGCTTAGGCTTTTTAGCAATGTCGCGCAGCATAGAGAGAGTGTCACAGACTCTTTTTATAAGCAGTTTCATACCAATACGCTGGTTATGAACAAGTACCTTTCTGTCATGGCTTCCAGTGAATTGGAAGGGACCTTGGAAACCGTTATCGCACTTCAGGACGATCCTGTCTATGACAACATCGTACCGAACCTTGTTCGTGCCCTGATCGGAAGTTTTGCACGCAACCATCTGTACTTTCATGCCGAAGACGGCAGCGGGTACCGGTTTATTGCGGAGAAGATCATTGCCATAGATCTGTTTAACCCTCAGATCGCCTCAGGGTTGGCGGGTGCCTTTAAAAACTACGAACGGATGAATCAGGCCCAGCAACTGCTGATGCGTGAATCTTTGGAACATATACTCTCTGTCGAGGGATTGTCTAAAAATGTTTATGAGATCGTATCAAAGATTTTGCATAAAGATGAAGCTTAGATCTTCGTATTAAACTGTTTGGGCAGTGTCATGGTAAAACGTGCCCCGGCCTCTGTGTTGTCAGCCGTCAATGTACCGTGGCAATGCTCTGAGATGATGACTTTGGACATATAAAGCCCCAATCCGGTACCGTTTTTCTTGTTTTTTGTTGAGAAATAGGGGTCAAAAATCTTCTCTATGATCTCTTCGTCGATGCCGCCGGCATTATCTTCGAAAGCGACGATATAGTTGTCGTCGTCCTCTCTGGTTTCAATGATAAGTTCGGCCGGTTTGATCTCTCTTTCGATAAAGATATCTTCGGCATTTTTTAAGATATTTAGCACCACCTGCATAATCTCATGAGGGTAGGTATACAGTGTGATATCTTTATGCTGCTTTATAGTGACCGTGATCTCGTTATTCTCAAAAGATTTTTTGATGATCTCTATCGATCTTTCGATCAGATCGGCGAGTGAACACTCCTCCTGTTCATTATCGGGTCGAAAGAAGTTCCTGAAGTCGTTGATGGTTTGCGAGAGGTGTTGGACATAGTTGTCGACATTATCAAGCCCCTGTTTGAAGTTTTCACTGTTATACTGGTCCAGTTCGATCTGGAGTTTGAGGTTGGCAGAGGAGGTAGAGATCGCACTGAGC
>JBFEYF010000278.1:0-2223 GCA_041562295.1 Sulfurimonadaceae bacterium | reverse complement strand
TGTCATATTATTCTAAGATTTTCTTATCTTAAAAAGGTAAGGAGTCCGTTATGTCTGTCAATCAACCTTTACGTTATCAAAATACGATCAAAAGTTTCTCTCACACAATAGATAAATCTTACCGCCAGTGGATCGACGCCTTCATCGATTACCACGACGGAAGACATCCGATCCTGATGGGAAGCAATGAACTTAAGTCATTCATGCTCTATCTTGACTTTAAACTGCATCTTCCCCCGGTAGCTATGCGGCATGCCTTTGAGGCTTTGAAGTTTTTATATACAGAAGTATTCGGTACTACGATACCGCGCTTTGAAGAGCTACTCTGGGCTTAACGCTTTAAGTATCGCATCCATATCAAATGTCGATACCTCCAAACCGTGGTAGTGTTTAACCGTATCGGAGGGTATAGAGGTTTGCAAAAGCTCTTTATAGTGTAGTTTATCTTCCGGATTGAACTGGGCAAGCTCTTTTGCCAAAAAAGCGATCTTTTGCCACTGCTTGGTCTCTATCAGGGTATCAAGGCGCTCTTTGCTTAATGCAAAATCGAAGCGCTGCTCGCGCAGAGCCTCAAAACTGTCCTGGGGCATTCTCGTAAATGGATCATAGAGTATTTTCCAGACATTTTTATAAAACTGTTCATCATAGGCTTGTATGACATCCTGCAGTTCATAGATGGCAAAACGGTTGAGCCGGGCATCCTCCGTGGTGATCAGAAGCGGTGCCGCCGCCTGTTTCTCTGTCTCATTGAGGGTTGTAAAAAGCTTTAAAAGCAGCGACTCCTGTTTTGAAAACTCTTTTTGCTCAACTAAAATATTTTTTATCTCGTTAAAAACATAAAATGCGGAAGCTTCACCTTTGTGAAGCTCCTCCAGTAGATTGTGAATCTCAATAAAGTCAACCAATTAACGCCATCCCCATTTTTTTGTCAACCACAGCAGTCCCAAAACGGACAAACCCATAACCGTCATCCCGACATAATCTGCAACCACAAAGTTCATCGGTGTCTCAAAAGGCAATGCCTTTATAAAAGGACCGAAAATCGAAAAAAGCGGATCCAGTACCCAATAAAGAGCTACGGAACCGATAAGCAGTATCAAAATGCTTTTCATCAGCTTAACGCCGAATGTATTACCCTCTCTCATTACGCTCTCCCTTTTAACATTCCGTGAAAATACATTGGTTTGAGTGCATAAACCTTCAAAAGCCACCACAGCCACCGCTCCTGTGTCGGATCAAAAGGAAAACTTGAGGTGATCCCCTCATAATTAAACTCTGCCAGCATCACAGATCCGTATCCGGTGATAAGCGGACAGACAGTGTATCCGTCATAGGCAGCCTTCATCTGTTGACCCTTAATCAAAGCCACCAGATTTTGTGCAACGACCGGCGCCTGCTTCCTGACGCTTCCCCCGGTCTTGCCATATTTGGTACCGATAACATCACCGGCTCCGAAGACATTGGGATATCGTCTATGCTGAAGCGTTCTGTCATCTACTTCCACAAACCCCAGTTTCGCATTTTGCCCTTTTTGCCACGCCAACTTGGAGTTTTTCACTGCGTCATGCGCACGCATCGGCGGCGTCACATGGATAAAATCAAACTCCAGATCGACCTGTTTAGTCTTTGTGATCATGTCATACTCCTGAAGATCCTCGTCATAATCACCTTTGACCTCATAGGTGTGTTTAAAAGATGCTACCTGCCCCTTGACATCAATCCCCACAAGGTTATGCTTGAACTTGGCATCCAGACCTTTGGCATCGAACTGTTTTTTCACTACCGTGTTATATTCGGGAATACCGAAATATTTACCGCCGTTAGGCAAAAAACTTATCTCGACATTGTCCCTTACACCCTCTTCTCTCAGATAATGTTCTGTCAGGTTCATGATCTTTTTGGGTGCACCACCGCATTTGATCGGTGTGTCGGGATGGGTAAAAAGCGCTTTGACTTTTTTGACTTTGGCCATCTTGGCCAGTTCCTGAATTGCAGGAAAAGTCTTGACCGCGCCGGACTGGGCATAGATTGAGTTGACCCCCGATGTTCCCAGGGTATCTTGTGAGACCCCGGTGATCTTCTCATAATCCAGTTTCAGTCCTGTGGCAACGACAAGATAATCATAGCTTACCTCTTTGCCCGAAACCAGGGTCAGAGAGTTGTTATCGGGATCGAAAGAGGCTGCACTATCTTTTTCCCACTTTACACCTGCGGGTACAAACT
>JBFEYF010000277.1:0-2263 GCA_041562295.1 Sulfurimonadaceae bacterium | reverse complement strand
TCAGCTCATACGGCGTCTCCTCTTCAAAAATGACTACATAGTCAACAGCATGTAAAGCTGCCAGCAAATAGGCACGATCCTCCTGTGTATTAACAGGTCGGCTCTCCCCCTTGAGCTTGCGCACACTGCTGTCCGCATTGACGCCGACGATCAAAATATCACCGAAACTTTTTGCCTTTTCCAAATAGGTGACATGTCCTGCATGCAGTATATCAAAACAGCCGTTGGTAAAGACGATCTTCTTATCCCGTAACTGTTCGGCAATTTTGGTGATCTCATCAAAACTTTTGACATGGACATTGCTGTTATGGTGTCCGACCGAAGTCTGATAGGCCGCGACCTCTTCAAGTGTAGCCGTAGCCGAACCGATCTTTCCGACAACGACGGCCGCAGCAGCATTGGCAAAGACCACAGCATCATCGATAGAGTTTTTGTGCGCCAGGGCAAATCCCAAACTGGCGATAACCGTATCACCGGCACCCGTCACATCAAAAACCTCCTGTGCAACCGTAGGATGGATTCGCATCGTCTCATCAAAGATAGCGATACCGTCTTCAGAGAGGGTGATCAGTGCCGTATCCAGTGAGAGTGAGGATTTGAGTTGAAAGCCGGCCTTTTCGATCGCTTCGACCGAATCCAATTTCATCTGCGTCGCTTCTGAAGCCTCTTTTTTGTTCGGTGTGATCAGTGTCGCATGGCTGTATTTTGTGTAATCGGTCCCCTTGGGGTCAACCAAAACCGCTACCCCGGAGGCCTTGGCCTTTTTGATCAGCTGTGGTGTCAGTGATTCGGTAAGCACCCCTTTACCGTAATCAGAAAGTATCAAAACATCGACGCTCTTTAATAGCGGATCAAAAGCTGACAGTATCTTTTCCTGACTCTCTGCTGCGATATCGTGTTTGCTTTCATTATCGTAACGTACGATCTGCTGGTGTCCCGCGATGATACGGCTTTTCTTGCTGGTTTTACGACCCGATTCAAAAACCATAGAGGCCGTATCGATTCCCGCTGTGCGAAGATGGCCCAAAAGTTCTTCCCCGGCACTGTCATCACCGATGACACTGATTACCGATACTTTCGAACCCAATGCTTTGAGGTTGTTAATGACATTACCTGCACCGCCGAGTACAACCGTCTCTTTATCTACAGCGACTACCTGTACCGGTGCTTCGGGGGAGATACGGTCACAGCTTCCCCAAAGATAGTGATCCAACATCAGATCACCTATGACTAAAATATGCGCTTCCCTGCTTTTATCTATCTTCATAATTCACTTTTTTTATTGTTTAGTAGCATCCTGCCAGTTTCTTTCAAAGCTTAAGCAAATGCCATACCAAAGAAAAATTTATCCTTGACTCTATGGTTGTAATGCTACAAAAATAGTATAAAATTAATTTTAAAATTTAAACTGTCTACTAATAAAGAAACTTATAAGTAACATAAGTTATAATGGGTCGAAATTTTATTTGGAGAATACTTATGAAAAAAATTGCATTAGTTGCACTTTTAGCATCAACTGCTCTTATGGCTAAGCCTGCTTCGTACAACGCTTGTATCGGTTGTCACGGTATGAAAGGTGAAAAAAACACTATGGCACCTCAGTCTAAGCCAAACACACTTACTAAAGCTGAGATCGTAACAGCTCTACAGGGGTACAAAGCTGGTACTCTTAACAAGTACGGTAAAGGTGCAATCATGCGTGGGTTTGCTTCACGTCTAACTGATGCACAGATGAAAGAGATTGCTGATTACCTAGGTAAATAATTTCTTTTTCCCCTTTGGGGGACTTAGTCTTTATCTGAAACTTTTTCGAAACTTTTACATAAAGCCTAGGATGTCCAAGTGAAACAGCTTCTTCTTATAACACTCATCCTCATTACGGGTGCTTCCCTCTTTTTTGCATTTAACAGCTGTACAAACAAAACGGTAGTCGATGCTATCAAAGTCACTGTTCTGGAACCGAAAAAAGCAGTTTCAGACCCCAAAAACATCTCACCGCAGACCATCTTTCAAAACCGTTGCAAACCGTGCCACGGTACTCATGCCCAGGGCCATGCCCTCTCTAAAAGTGATGCTATCAATACCTGGAGTTCCGCCAAAATAGAAAAGGCCCTGCAAAAGTATAAAGAGGGGACCCGAAATGCCAAAGGGATGGGTTCGATGATGCACGGACAGGCTTCTGTTTTAAATGACGACGAGATCAAGGCATTAGCTGAGTATATCTCGACGCTCAGCCATTAATCCTCTTTTTTTCTGCCCCGTT
>JBFEYF010000276.1:0-2318 GCA_041562295.1 Sulfurimonadaceae bacterium | reverse complement strand
CCATCCCGATCCCGATGCTACAGCAGACGGCGTGGATCACGCGCCGCGCCAGGTCTTTTCCGGGCACTATGTCCCTGTCAACCCGACACCGATCGAAACACCCCGCTACATCGCACACTCTCACACCTTTTTTAAAGAGCTGGGTTTTGATGAGGCTTTGGCGCAGTCGGAGGATTTTATGCGTATGTTCACAGGCGATGCCTCACAACTGCCGCAGCCTCTGCGCACGCATGGCTGGGCGACAGGGTATGCGCTTTCGATCTACGGGACCGAATACTACCAGCAGTGCCCCTTCCAGACGGGCAACGGCTACGGTGACGGGCGTGCGGTATCGATCTTCGAGGGGGTCATCAACGGCAAGAGGTGGGAGATGCAGCTCAAAGGCGGGGGCCAGACACCCTACTGCCGCGGCGCGGACGGGCGCGCGGTGCTGCGTTCGAGCATCCGAGAGTTTTTGGCCCAGGAGCATATGCATGCGCTTGGCATCCCCACGTCACGATCTTTGACACTCTACGGCTCACAGACCGAGACAGTCAAGCGCCCCTGGTTTACCCAAGGCTCCTACTCTAAAGACCCCGAAGTGATGATCGAAGAAGCGGTCGCGATCACGACCCGTGTCGCCCCCTCCTTTTTAAGAGTGGGGCAGCTGGAACTCTTCGGACGCAGAGCACGCAAAAACGAACACCCCAAAGCCCTTGAGGAGCTTGAAAAGATCCTCCTTCACGTCATCGACCGTGAGTACCGCGACGAGATCGACCCGACTCTGCCGCTTATAGAGAAAGTACTGCTGCTTGCCGATGCGTTTCGTAAACGCCTTGCCGCACTCGTAGCCGACTGGATACGGGTGGGCTACTGCCAGGGCAACTTCAACAGCGACAACACTGCCCTAGGCGGCTTTACCCTCGACTACGGGCCCTTCGGCTTTATCGACAGTTTCGATCCCAAGTACCAGCCCTGGACGGGCGGGGGCGAGCACTTCTCGTTTTTCAACCAGACGCAGGCGGCATTTCGCAACTTTCATATGTTTTGTACGGCCCTGCATCCCCTGCTTAAGTCCGACACGATGGCGGTAGAGGAACTCGAAAAGATCCTCAACGGCTTTCCCGATGTGATACAAAAGCAGATGGAACAGATGTGGGCCTCCAAGCTGGGGCTAGAGCGCTTTGACAAGGAGCTCTACCATGAACTTCTCACGCTGATGATACAGACTCAGGTCGACTATACGATCTTCTTTCGAGAGCTTTCACATCTGCCTGATGCGATCGCCCCGCTGACAAAGGCTTTTTATAGTGATGCTAATGAAGCGCTTCTAAAGAGATGGACCGCGTGGCTGGAAAAATGGAACAGAGCGGTCGGTGCCACGACAAACCAGGCACGCGAGAAGCTCTCCCAACAGATGAAACGGGTCAACCCCAAATATACCCTGAGAGAGTGGTTTCTCGTACCCGCCTATCAGGCCGCCCAAAAAGGTGACTATACACTGATCTATGAGCTGCAGGAGATCATGACCAACCCCTACGAGGAGCAGTCCGAAGCGATCGAAAAGAAGTACTACAGTAAAAAACCCGCCGATCTCTTTAATATCGCCGGGGTGTCGCATGTGAGCTGCTCGTCGTAAGGGGTCTGACCCCTATTTTTATTTTGAAGTCTAAAGTAAGCTTGAGCATACTACTATATAACTCACAAAAAAGGAACACAAAATGGCTATTGATAATTCTCTCTATGAATCACTGGAACTTACCTACTTTAAGATCAAAGACTATTTGGAGCGTGTAACGCTTGAGCCGGAGCATTCACCTTTAATCATAAAACTTGATGCCTTAGCGGATCTGTTAGAGAGCTTTGACATCGAAGCACTCGAAGAGCAGACAAAAAATATCCATGGACTGCATGATCAGCTCAACGCTATCAAAAAGATCTCCAAAAAAATCGTTGAAGACCTTGAAGCGGGTTTTGACACTATTACAACTGCCGAAAAAGTGGCGCGTAGTCTGGATAGCATCTTTGTTGAAATCAACACTATTGTTTTATAAAAAGAGAGCATCCTGCATTTTAGGTTTTTAGCGCAGTTTGATTAAAGTAGCCTGTCCCCTTTATTTTTCCTTGGAAAGGTGGAAATTCAACCCCTGGGGTGTATTTTGAGACCCCTATTTTGTTAGGCGATTCATCGGCTTTGCCAAAGTACTAAGTCTGCCATCTTCATTTCAGTAATATCAAAATCTGAAAATTTTTCTCTGAACTTTTTGACAAGATACTTTCCACTATCAGTATTTAGAAATACAGTGAATTTTTCCTGCAATTGATCATATACAGATATT
>JBFEYF010000275.1:0-2324 GCA_041562295.1 Sulfurimonadaceae bacterium | reverse complement strand
GAAAGGAGACATGATGTTTCGATACTTTCTTTTCACTCTGGCTTTTCCCTTTCTCTTAGTTGCAGCAATCACTGATACAACCCATTTCCTCTTTTTAGATCTGATGACGGGCTATCAAAAAGCTGATAATGATTATGTGATCAATGATCCTGTCAAAAAAACCAGTTCCAACGGAAGTGCCTTTGAATATTACTACCGTTTCCATGATGTCTTTCTTTTTAAAGCGGGAAAGGGGAGCATAAACTATAGCTACTCAGAAGAGCAGCAGGCATTTCTCTCCAATCCGGGATACTCCATCGAAAAAAAGATCAATTTCGACTACAGCGAGGCAGGTATCGGTATCGTACTCTTTGAGACGGATCAGAGTTTTACGACATTTGATGTCACCCAGATGAATATCTCCAATATGGTCGCCACAGAAACCAGAGACGGCGTCACAACGGATTTGCCAACCGTGGATTCGGATACGCACTACTCACTGATGTTTAACTACTGTGAAGAGATCTGTCTCAGTGGAGGATTTAATCAGCAGGGATATCAAAGTATCTGGAATCTATCATTGAGAATCGGAAAATCGTGGTAAAAGGAGTCTATTATGATTGGATATATAGTTGCAATAATGCTCTTTTTTTCTCTCTCCATGGCAGCAAGTAAAGGTAACGTTCTCTATTTTAACCTCTTTTACTGGGAAGAGGATGCCGTGATACCGTTATCCAAAGATGTTTTTGAGGAGGAGGTCGGCCAGGCCATAGAGTATTATCATCCCGTGGATAAAACATTTTATATAAAGGCGGCGGCTGGAACGGCGAGTTATTTTCGCGATGTCACGGACAGGAGTACGGGAAATTCTGTAGAGAATCAAAAGGTGGAGTTTGATTATGCCGAGTTGGGCGTCGCAGCAAAAGTAGGTTCCTGGAACAATAGTGCAAGTGGTATGACGTTTGAGCTTAACTATATGAAACCTCTTAATGCATGGAGCCTTACCAATGAAGCCGTCGGAAGTAATATCGTCACAAATAACGTTGCTATCGAACTCAAGAATTCGGTTACCTTTGCGGCATATATTAATGTGTGCGGCGATTTTTTATGTGCCAGTCTAGGCGTCATGTCGCACAGGTATCACAGTGAGGCTCTGCCGATCTCTGTGCGGATCGGAAGGCATTGGTAGTCTCTGTCGTATTGCCATAGCAGAATTTTTTTATGAAAGATCAGAGTATTTTATAAAAAGATATCAACCGGTATGTTACAATGAAAAGATAAGGTGGTCTGTTATGAATTTTAAGATCAAGACACTTTTTATTGTTGCGGGCAGTATGATCGCGCTCTTTATAGTAGCGATGATACTTTGGACCTTTCAACTTAAATACCATACAGACCACATGCACGACGCGGAACGCAAACATCACCACATGCTTAAATTGGCCGCTGAGCTTCGGCAATCGTCTGACGATCTTACCCTGTTTGCACGGGCGTATGTCGTCACGGGCGATATCCAATACAAAAAAAACTATATGACGGTGCTGGCTATCAGAAACGGCGAACACCCCAGACCCCAAAACTATGATCAGATCTACTGGGATCTCTCTCCCAAACTGCGTCAACTCTACCACCCGCTTATACAAAAAGAGAGACTTGCCGATGAGATGCACAAACTCCCCTTTAGCGGCTATGAGTTGAAGCAGTTGCAAAAAGCGCAGCAAAACTCTGATGCTTTGGTGATGTTGGAAATAGAGGCTTTTCATGCGGTAGAGGGTCTGTTTAAAGATACAAAGGGGCTCTATACGGTTAAAGGCAAACCCGATAAAGCGTATGCTGCTAAGTTGCTCTATTCAAAAGAGTATGTCGGGGCAAAAGAGCAGATCATGCTTCCCATTGACTATTTTTTGGACTCCCTATCGACACGGACCTCCCGCATTGAGAAATTGCATCAAAAGAGCGAGTCACAACTGTTTGAAAAGATCTTTATCCTTTTGGCCTCTATCGTTATCATCTCAGTCATCATGGTATGGATGATCTACCATAAAGTGATGTACCCTATCAGTGCTTTGCGTAAAAATATCATCGCCTACCAAAAAGGCAAAACAGGAGAGGAGAAGTTTCGCTATTACCATGACGAGATAGGTCTGATGATAGAGAACTTTTTTGAGATGCGCCGCAAGATCGATAAGGATGTTGAAGAGTTAAAAAAAGCGCGCCATGAGGCCAATGCCTCCAACAGTGCAAAGTCAAGCTTTCTTGCCAATATGTCCCATGAGATACGGACACCGATGAATGCGATATTGGGTTTTGTCAATATTTTGGAAAAAATGGAAGAGGAGCCTGAG
>JBFEYF010000274.1:0-2341 GCA_041562295.1 Sulfurimonadaceae bacterium | reverse complement strand
TAAAGAGACCAAAGGGGTAAGCGAGACCTTTATACCGATCGACAGTTTCTCCAAAGGGGGGATTCTTGACCATTACCATATCGCCTCTTTTATCAAACGTGACGGGGAACTGATCGCTTACGGACAGGATAGTGAAGCGCTTGGTTACAGCTACTTTTATGAGAAGCTGATCACGTGGATGGTCGGCAAGTTCGCTACCCAGGAGGATCACGGCCCTTTGGAAGCGATCGGGGAGTATCTGGTAACGATCGGCAAGCCGACGCAGTTTCTTATCTCCATCGGTGCGACACGCTATACAGAGTTTGGCGAGACCCACTTTTTGCAAGAGGGTGACGAGCTCTTTATTGTTGTTTATGATAGCCGATATGAAGATAATGCAACAGTAACGCAAAAGCTTGCATCCGGCGATACGCTGCATAAGAGTGCATCGCTGTTACATCAAAAAGTAGTGAAGGCATAGTCAGATGATAAAAAAGATTGCTGCTGCTGTTTTCGTCTCAGTCGTGACAGCCGTTTCGATTATCGGGTGCGGTTCGGGACCTTTAGCCCAGGAACACCGGGGTGTCTATCTGCTTTTCTCGCCGACGAAAGAGCGTTTGGCCAAACTGGATCAGCTTCAGGAGATGTTTGAGTATATTATCAATGATCTCAGCCCCGGAGATGAGATCATTGTAGACAGTAACGAACAAGCCTTTACCGTCGCCTTTTCAAAAGATCCTGCCCAGGCGGACCAGCAAAAGAGAAGCTTCCGACGACAACTCAAAGCGTATATAGCCAAACTTAAGCCGGCACTGGCATGCAGTGTGGATAATGCTATTGAACGTGCCAAAGAGTATCTTGAAAAAGATCAGATCCGTCATAAGAGTATTATCCTCTGTTCTTCATCCAAGCCGCTTGAACGGGCTATCGATGAACTGGACGGTTATACGGTATCGCTTTTGAACTTTATCGATCAGAAGATCCATGACGTTACACAGTTAAAAGAGCGTATTGAAGAGGCTGACGGAGAGTTTGTACTGGCTTCCAAGCTTAAGGACCTCGACAGGGTATTGGCTTACCGATAATGGCTCAAAAGAGAAAAGAGAACCTGTTTGAGATGGGTGCCAATTTCGGTGACGGCTGGAGTCTGCAAACGGAACCGAAGTCGGAATCAAAGATCATCAAAACCCAGTCTGAGCACCGTCTGCATGTCGCTTTTGAAAAGCGCCGCGGAAAACCTGTAACGCTGGTCGGCGAGTTTTTTTACGGTGAGAAGTCACTTAAAGAACTGCATAAAAAGATCAAAAAGTCACTGGCCTGCGGCGGAGCGGTCGAGGATGGCTTCTTGATATTTCAGGGTGACCACCGGGAGAAGATTAAACCGCTTTTTGAAAAAGAGGGGTGGAAGTTTAAATCATGAAGTGGATCCCGTTAAAGTTTATCGCAGTACTTTTCGCGTTTGCCCTTTTTGCTATTTATCTGAACCGAGACCGTATCTTTATCGCCGCACCGGTCGATAGTGTATTGTCAGAAAAAACATCCAAGGTCACGCTCTATCCCAAAGGCGAAATCAAGAGCCATTAACCCCTTCCTGAACGAGCCATACAACCCTGTCTCTGCCTGACTCCTTGGCTTTGTAAAGCTGTTCATCGGCCAACTGGTAGATCTCTTCGGCACTGAGATGTGTCCCTTGTGTAAAATGTACCATCCCCATAGAGAGTGTCACATAGTTTTGGGTCAAAGAGGTTTCATGAACCATCTGCAGCTTTTGCATGTCGGCGATAAGCTGCTGTGCCAAAGCCGTGACACTATCAAGCTGCGATGAGTGCAGAAAAACCCCGAACTCTTCACCGCCCAGACGGAAGATCAGATCCCCAGGACGTTTAAAATAGTTTCTGAGGTGTTTGGCCACTTTTTGGATGACTGCATCTCCCGCGGGATGACCGTAGTGGTCATTATACTTTTTGAAATGGTCGATATCGAGCATCATATAGGTTACGGGAAGTTTTTCACGGGTCGCTCTTTTGATCTCATTGGCAAAGATCTGGTCAAAATAGCGACGGTTATAAAGCTGGGTCAACCCGTCCGTGATGGAGGCCTGATGCAGCTCTTTATTGACGCGGTCCAGATCAAGTGCCAGATCGATAAGCCTTTGCTCACTGTTTTTGATACTTTTGGAGATGGGAAAGTAGAGTAAGAATGCCAGAAGGATCATTGCCAGTGTGATAATGAGCAAAGCGATCTTGTCCGGGGTATAGTCGGCATAGATCTCTTTACGGTTTTGGGCCGCGAGTTGGCTCTCGTAATCGATCAGTTTTTCGATAAGGGCACTGATATGGCGGGTTGTCTCCATCAAGGGAAG
>JBFEYF010000273.1:0-2362 GCA_041562295.1 Sulfurimonadaceae bacterium | reverse complement strand
TCTTTACAGAAAACCTCTTTATAGTTAATGGGCGTTAATACCTGCCCCTGCTCTTTGAGTGTCGACAATGTGTTTCTGATAATATCGGATAGACCCATAGATAGCTCCTTTGCAGCCCTTTCCTACTTACCTTCGACGGCAAGCTGTGAGATGAAACTGTCGATCGCTTTT
This sequence comes from Sulfurimonadaceae bacterium, assembly GCA_041562295.1. Taxonomy (GTDB): domain Bacteria; phylum Campylobacterota; class Campylobacteria; order Campylobacterales; family Sulfurimonadaceae; genus JBFEYF01. Next base: position 2,191 of record JBFEYF010000273.1, on the reverse strand, counting down.
AAAGATGCATACTTGATCGCTTTAAATCGGTCCGTATCAGAAACCGTTGCATTCGGCTCGATGTTAAAGTCATAGGCGCCGGTTAAAGAATAGCTTTTTTTGGCACCTTTTGTCGTGCGCATCACAGAGAGATTGACCGTAATACGTTTGGCGATCACATATCCGTTGTTATCATACTCCGTGGACTGTTCTTTGATGCGATTAAGCTTCACGTCCAGATGCGATACGGAGAACTTTCTACTTGTTGTAACCACCTTAAAGCGTGTAATAAGTGCTTGCAGCAGTGCATCTTTGGCGATCACCGCATTTTCTGGGTCAGCAGCCAGGATCTGTATACCTACAGATACCTTCTCTCCCAATACCGAACGTGCCAGTTTTGCTTTGGGTTTATAACCGCATCCGGCAAACAGGATCAGCAGGCTAAGCAGTAGGAGCAGCTGTCTCATTATTTTACCACGAGATTAACGAGTTTCCCCGGTACCAGGATCTCTTTAACCATCTCTTTACCTTCAACCCATGAGGCGACTTCGGCTTTGGCTGTCTCAAGAATAGCCTCTTTGGATGCCCCCATGTCGACTTCGATCTCTGCACGGCGTTTACCGTTGACCGTTACCGCCAATACCTGACTCGATTCGACAAAAACCTCTTCCAGGATCTCGATCGGACGCAGGTTCTTACGCTCAAAAAGTTTATCACTAAGCTCCCAGCAGATATGCGGGATAATCGGTTCCAAAATCGAGAGCATGATATAGTACCCTTCGGTCCAGACATCTTTGTTATCCTGCTCATTTAAGGCATTCAATGCTTCCATAGCACCCGCGATCAGGGTATTAAAGGTATGGCGTTCATCATAGACCTCATAGGCACGTTTGAGTGCTTCATAGACCTTTTTGCGTGCAGCTTTTTCCGTTTTGGTAAGTGCATCGTGATCGATCTTGGGCATCTGGCCCGCTACAGCATTGGCTGAACGGTCGTAAAAACGTTTGATAAAACGGTAAGCTCCTTCAACCCCGGCATCGTTCCACTCAAGCTCCTGGCTTGGCGGTGCCGCGAAAAGAATAAAAAGACGTGCCGTATCGGCCCCGTATTTGGCGATCAAAGCATCCGGGTCAACCGTGTTACCTTTGGACTTGGACATCTTCGCACCGTCTTTGAGTACCATTCCCTGGGTCAAAAGGTTTTCAAACGGCTCATCCACAGAGATATACCCCAGATCTCTTAGCATCTTGGTAAAGAAACGGGCGTACAGAAGATGCAAAATAGCGTGTTCGATACCGCCGATATAGTGGTCCACACCCATCCAGTAATCGATATCCTTTTTCTCAAAAGGCAGACTCTGCTGGATTTGCGGAGCTGCAGCATAGCGCAGAAAATACCAGCTTGACTGGATAAAGGTATCGAGCGTATCGGTCTCTCTGACAGCATCTTTGCCGCACTTGGGACAGCTGCAGTGTTTCCATGTCGGATGGTGATCCAAAGGATTTCCCTCACCCGTAATTTCAACATCTTCAGGCAGTGCAACCGGCAGGTTCTCTTTTTTCTCAGGTACGATACCGCAATCATCACAATGGATAAACGGGATCGGTGCGCCCCAGTAACGCTGTCTGGAAACACCCCAGTCGCGGAGCTTGAAGTTGATCACTTTTTTGCCCAGACCCTGCTGCTCAAAATCGTAGATGATCGACTTCAGTGCTTTGCGGTTTTTCATCCCGCTGTATTTATCCGAATCTCTTAATACTCCGTCTTCAGCGAAGCACTCCGCTTCATTAGGCTCACCCTTTTCAGGTACGATCACATGCACGATCGGGAGCTCATACTTCGTCGCGAACTCAAAGTCTCGCGTATCGTGTGCCGGTACCGCCATAACGGCACCCGAACCGTAGTCGGTCAATACAAAGTTCGCTACCCATACCGGAAAGCTTTTTCCTGTCAAAGGATGCGTTACCGATACGTTAAGCGCAACACCCTCTTTTTCAGCCTGTGCCCGGTCACGGGCTGGCATTTTACGCATCGCTTCGATACGTTCGACCGTTTGACTTTCCAGATGTCCGCCCTCGATCAGGGCATCGACGACTGCATGTTCCGGCGCTACGGCGCAGTAGGTCACACCGTAGATCGTATCCGCACGTGTCGTAAAGACATCAAACCCTTCGATACCGTTGACTTTAGGAAGGCTCGCTTCGTCAAACTT
>JBFEYF010000272.1:0-2374 GCA_041562295.1 Sulfurimonadaceae bacterium | reverse complement strand
TGCCCCAAAGCCGTGTCGATAACCATCCGGTCAAAGCTCATCTTTTTAAGATACTCTTGACACGAAGCGAGCGTATCACAGCTCATGACCTCCGCACCCATTGCTTTAAACATAGCGCTCCATACCGCCGCCAACTTCTGGTGCCTGACGGCAAGCAGTACCCTCTTGTCATCATAAGCCGTTTGTGCATCATCACTGTCGGGCGTATCACGGTCAACCGGAAGAGAGATACGTATCGTAAAGGTGCTTCCCAACCCCGGCTGGCTTTGAACAGCCACACTCCCCTCCATCAACTCGACAATCTTTTTGACAATCGTCAGCCCAAGCCCCGTACCGCCGTAGTTTCTCGTCGTCGAGATATCGGCTTGAGAAAACTCTTCAAAGAGGCTGTTTTGCTGCTGTTGGGTCATCCCGATACCGCTGTCGGATATTGAGACAACGATCCCCGCTTTTCCCTTTTCATAACCCGTCATTGCCAACCGCAGAGTCACGGACCCCTCTTGGGTAAATTTGATGGCATTGCTTAACAGGTTTAAGAGGATCTGTTCAATCCGAATCGGGTCACCGATGAGCCGTTTGGGCAGTTGGGGATCGATATCAAAGATCAGTTCCAGATCTTTTTTACCCGCTTCTATGGATGCAAGCGTCGCCAGCTTTTTCAGTATCTGGGTATATTCAAACGAGACACTTTCTAGTTTAAGCTTGCCCGCCTCGATCTTTGAAAAGTCCAAAATATCGTTGATAATATAAAGCAGCGACTGCGAACTCTCATCAATCTTCTCCAAAAAGCTGCGCTGTTTGGGATTGAGGTCTGTCTGCAGGGCCATCTTGTTCATCGAGATGATCGCATTCATCGGCGTGCGGATTTCGTGGCTCATATTGGCCAAAAAGAGACTTTTGACATTATAGGCGCGCTCTTTTAAGGTGATCTCCTCTTTTAACGACTCCGTGAGATCCCCGTTGTCGATCTTAAGAATAAATGCCTCGGTAATGATCTTATGGATCTTTTGAACCCCCATAATCATAAAAAGAAGATAGGCACTCAGTATCAGCCCCGTGAGTGAGGAGATGGGCGTACCCAAAGAGAAAACCTTGATAATGAGCGGTACCAAAGTGATCAGTGCGTAGGTAATATAGATCTCAAAACGGGACCCCAGGGTCGATGCGGCTCCGGCGATCATACCTCCGGCGATAAAATAGATAAAGGTCTGATGAGCAATAGAATCTTCGGGAAAGATTAAAAAGGCACTGCTGCCCAGGGCTGCTGCAGAAAAAACGATCGAAAGGTGAAAAAGTCTGCGCCATTTGTCACTCGTGTCTTCATCGGCATCCAATCTGAAATAGGCGACCGTGATCCCCATCCTCACGGTAACAGCCGCCAGATTCAGCAGTGCCCAGGCGATAAGCCATTTTGTCTCTATTTTTTCCCACAAAACAAAAACCAGCAGAGTAAAGTTCAGCACCGAAGCGATGAAAACGACAGGAAAACTTTTAAATAAAAAACGGGTCTGACTCTCTTTTAACAGCTTTTCCCGTTCACTAAAGACTCTCTCGTTCATCGTATAACTCCCAACTATAGAAAATTATACAGTGAAAAGCTTAACTTCTCACTCTAATTGGAACATCCAGTTTTGAGACCTTCGGGGATGTTATAATTGTACTTATGAATCATCTAAAAGAGTGGACACAGACAGAGTACCTGGTCAAAAAAGCGGAACTTGAAGAGGCGGGTATCAAAGTCTATCTTATCGATACCATCCTCAATCCCATCGACGGGGCCGACACTCAGGTCTATAACCCTGTAGAGCTTAAAAAAGCGCCGAAAGGGAGCTATTTTGTCTTCTACTGCGATACCGGGAAATCGACCAAAGAGCGGCTGAAAGAGTTTAGCGTCAAATTCCCCGACCATCACTGTATCTCCCTTAAAGGGGGACGGGGTTACTGGCGCCCTTACCTGCGCTTAGAGAGCTTACAAAAATGACGCTGCTTCCACAGGATGATCCTACGGTTGCCTATCAAACCCCTGCATCGTCGATCATCGACACCCAAAAACTCAAACAGCAAAGTGAGCGCTTTATCGATCTTCTCAGAAATGATCTCTTTTTTGAGGCGCATGAAGCTTTGGAGGAGCTATGGTTTCCGCTTCGTTTTCACAAAAAAGATTCGGATATCATCCTTTTGAGGGCCTGTATCAACGCTGCTGTCAGTTTCGAACTGCTTAAAAGAGGGCGTAAAGATGCGGCGCTCAAACCGTGGGCGAACTTCACCCGAAATAAAACAGTCATGGTTTCTGTGATTGAAGAGCATAAAAAAGTGTATAATTCCATATATAAAGCTATCTGTGTCACCCACAAGAGATTGGAGTCTTCCCATG
>JBFEYF010000271.1:0-2374 GCA_041562295.1 Sulfurimonadaceae bacterium | reverse complement strand
TTTGTCAATAACAGCACTTTTTACCACATGGACAGCTCGCGAAGCGATGCGGAACAGCTGTTGGGGCTGGCGGAAAATATCAAGCGTGTTCATGCCCTGACTTCGACCCATTATGATGATTTTGGAAAACTGATCAATGACTATCTTCGTTCGGGTATCGAGATCTTTCAGATGCAAACGGGTATCGTCAGTCATATCACCGATGATCTTAAGTATATCGTCAAAGATGTCCAGACCCCTCTGGAAGTGATCCAAAAAGGGGATGTCTACGAACTGGAAGGGACCTACTGCCGCGAGGTGTATGAGACCCGACGGACTCTGGGCTTTCCGCATGTAGGAAGGATCAAAGAGCTGCAGCACCACCCTGTCTATGAAAACCTCAAACTCGAATCCTATATCTCAGCTCCCATCTTCGTACAGGAGAAGCTGTACGGGACGCTCAATTTCACATCCCTTATCCCCCGCGAACACGGCTTTTCGGAGCATGAACAGGACCTTATCTCCATGATGGCCCAATCGATCGGCAACTTTATCCTGCTTCAGGAGAAGGAGGAGCATCTTAAGCATCTTAATTTCAGGATGAAGGAGCTGGTAGGGCATGTCGTTCATGATCTGCGTAATCCTATCGGTTCGATGCTGAGTCTGGCAGATCTGTCGGTCAAGCTCAATTTTGATGAGGCGAAGATGCGCCACTCATTGGAAAATATCCGGGATGTGGCCGAAAACAGTCTGGAACTGGTCAATACGATCTTGGACGAAGCGGCTTTGGGTACGGGTAAGGTGGTAATGGAAAAAGCCTTTTTTAATCTGGCACCGACCATCAAGGAAACGGTCAAGAACTTTCAGTTTTTAATCGAAAAGCGGCACCTGAGTGTCGATCTGCACCTGTTTGAGGGATTGGATATCTATGGAGACAAGCGCCGTATCCATCAGCTTTTTAACAATCTTTTAGCCAATGCCTTTAAGTACGCCAAGCACGATACCAGTGTCATGATACGCTGTGAGAAAGAGGCCGATCGGGTTGTCTGCCGTATAGAGAATGTCAAAGGGGAAAAAGACCGAACCCTGGACCAGCAGCTGTTCCGTTCGGTGGGGTATGGTCTGGATATCGTCCAGGAGGTCTTGCGGCAGCATGACTCACGCCTGGAAATAAAAGAGGAGAGTGACCATTACCGTGTCTCATTCTCGTTACCGATCCGAGGAGCATGATGAAAGGGATCCTGGTTTTTGTGATCTTTATGCTCACTGTCAATACCTTTATACACTACCTTGCCTATCGTAATGTCAAACGGATGCATTTCGGATCGCGGGTGCAAAGGATCCTCAAAGGGGTGATCCTTTTTAACTTCTTCATGGTGGGCCTTTATATGGTGGGCAGAAGTGTAGGGCTTCCCCCGGCGCTTTTTTTTATCAGCTCACTTGCCATCGGCATCATGTTCGCGCTTTTAGTCGGTGTGATCATCTTCGAACTTTTGGAGTTCACCCACCGCAGGCTTCCCCTGCAGCCTGCACGCAGGAACTTTTTTAAAAAGACGACAGACTACGGGGTCGTCGCTTTTGCTGCAGGGTATACGGGCAAAGGGGTGCAGGGAAACCTGCGGGAGCCGATCGTCAAAACGGTACGACTGAATCAAAACCTTTTTGCAAAGCCGTTGCGTATCGTGCAGATAAGCGACCTGCACCTGACGGAGATGGTGGATGAAGGGTTTGTCCAAAAGATGGTAGAGCGGGTTAACGCACTGGACGCGGACCTGGTAGCGATCACCGGAGATATCATCGATGCCAAGGTGGAAGATATCAAGCAATCACTTGCCTGGCTGGGACGTATCCGCTCCCGTTACGGCAGTTATTTTGTCACGGGCAACCACGAGTACTATACCGATACCGATGCGGTTTTAAACTACCTGAAGGAACAGGGTATCGAGGTACTGGATAACCGTTCGGTCTATATCGAAGAGGCGGGGCTCAATATCGTGGGCGTCCCCGACTGGCAGGCCAGACGTTTTGGGGGCAGGGGGATCGATATGCTCAAAGCCACCCAAAAAATAGTCCCCGAGCGCCCGGTACTCTTTTTGGCCCACCAGCCCAAGACGGTGACAGAGCTGAAATATTTCAAACCACACCTGACGCTAAGCGGTCACACCCACGGCGGACAGATCGTGCCGTTTAACTACCTGGTGCGTCTGCAGCAGCCCTATGTGAAGGGACTGCATGAGTGGGATCATAACCGCTTTATCTATGTCAGCAGCGGTACGGGGTACTGGGGGCCGCCGATGCGCTGGGGGACCTGTTCGGAGATTGGGTGTATTGAGTGGAGTTAAAAAGAAAAAATAGCGGCCCAAAAGTGTAAAAAAAGTAGTATGATTGCGGGTTA
>JBFEYF010000270.1:0-2415 GCA_041562295.1 Sulfurimonadaceae bacterium | reverse complement strand
TCCAAGTATTGCAAAGTATCCGAAGGGACCGCTCCCTGTCTGGAGTCCAGCGAAAACAGAGAGTAGGGTTTAGCGGTGCATCATCTGGATAAAGGCGTTCACCAGACGGATATCTACCTGGTCGGGCATCTCATCTTTCATCATCTTTAGGGTATTGTAGGTACTGACAGGGTTCTTGTAGCTGCGTTTTGTCGTGAGTGCGTCAAAGATATCGCAGACGCAGATAATGCGGGCGAAAAGCGAGATCTGATCAGAACGTACATGGTCGGGGTAGCCTGACCCGTCGAGCTTCTCATGATGATGCTTGATACCATGTAAAATACGCCTGTCGGTTACACCCATATCTTTGGCTATCTCATACCCCCAATCGGGATGGTGTTTCATCTGGTCAAACTCTGCTGTCGTGAGTCTCCCTTTTTTATTGATGATATCGGCTCTCACCTTGCTCTTTCCGAGATCGTGCATCAGTGCCGCTTCTCCAAGGTCTTTGAGATCCTGGCTTTTGAGATTGAGGAACTTGCCCAGACTCAGCGCATAGATAGAGACATTGATCGAATGGGTATGGGTATAGTAATCGTGTGCAGCCAGTTCCATTAAAGAGCTGACGGTAAACTCCTGATCCAAAATCGTCAGGACCAGGTCATCCACGATATCCTCGATAACTTCGACACTTCCCAATGTCTCAGGATCATGAAAAAGATTGTACATGATATGCTCGGCTTTATCGAGGATCAGTTTTGATTTCTCTGAGAAGGTGATAAAGCCATCCTGGGTGATCTCTTTGAGATGGGTGATGATGAACTCTTCGTAGACAGTCTCGTCATCGGCATGGACATAAAGTCCCCGTGCGGATCGGATGGCAGCAAGGTTCTCTTTGTCGAGGATCTTGCTCTTATGGTATAAAATAGTTACGGACCTCTCATCTTCATTGAGTTCATAAAGTGCAAAGGGCAATTTCATATGCTCGCTAAAATAGTTGGCATTGACCAGGTGGTATTTTGTAACTTTCATAGAAGTATCATAGCACTTTTTTCTTCGCATTGTGCTCAAATTTTAGGGTTGTCGCGTTATAATCGCGATAGATACTATGCATAAAGAGAGCGATATGAAAAAACCTGAATTTACCCATCTGCATCTGCATACCGAATATTCGCTTTTGGACGGTGCCAACAAGATCGCGGTTTTGGCCAAAGAGGTCAAAGCGCGGGGTATGAGTGCGGTCGCGATGACCGACCACGGCAATATGTTCGGGGCGATCGACTTTTACCAGCAGATGAAAGGGGCGGGGATTCAGCCCATTATCGGGATGGAAGGGTATATTCATAACGGTGACGAGATCGGGGACAAAAGTACCCGCCAGCGTTTTCATGTCTGTCTTTATGCCAAAAACATGACAGGGTATAAAAACCTGATGTACCTCAGTAGTCAGGCATTTATCCACGGGATGTACTATTTCCCCCGCATCAACAAAAAGATGCTCTTTGAACACTCAGAAGGGCTTATCTGCAGCTCCGCCTGTCTTCAGGGCGAGGTGAACTGGCATCTCAATCTTGCCAACCAAAGAAATGTCAACAACGGAGCCAAAGGGTATGAAGGGGCACTGGCTGTGGCACGCGAGTACCAGGAGGTGTTCGGAGATGATTTTTACCTGGAGATCATGCGCCACGGTATCGGGGATCAACTCTATATCGACGAGCAGGTTATTAAGCTTTCCCAGGAGACGGGGATCAAGATTATCGCGACCAACGATACCCACTACACCAACCAGGTAGATGCCGATGCCCACGAGGCCTTTATGTGTATCGGGATGAATAAACTCTATGACGACCCCAACCGTCTGCGTCACTCGGTCCATGAGTTTTTCCTTAAGACGCCTGAAGAGATGGCGATGCTTTTTGCCGATATCCCCGAAGCTTTGGAAAACACGATGGAGATCGCCCGCAAGTGCCAGCTGGAACTGGACCTGGGCAACCCGACACCGCCGAACTTTAAATTTACGCCGGAGTATGCCAGAAACGACGGTCTGGAGATAGCCTTTACCGATGATCCTCCTTTAAGTGAAGATGCTGACAGTGACGCCAAAAAGAAGTGGCTCAGTTCGGCAGATAAAAATGATGCCGCCTACTTTATCTACCGTTGTGAAGAGGGTCTGAAAGAGCGTTTGGTCCATGTCCCGCAAGAGCGTCACGAAGAGTACCGGGAGAGGCTGCGTTATGAGATGGATGTCATCAATACGATGAAGTTCCCGGGCTACATGCTTATCGTTTGGGACTTCGTTAAAGTCGCCAAAGAGATGGGCATCGCCGTGGGTCCGGGACGGGGATCGGCTGCGGGAAGCCTGGTCGCTTTTGCTTTGGAGATCACCGATATCGATCCGATGAAGTATGACCTGCTTTTTGAGCGTTTCCTCAATCC
>JBFEYF010000269.1:0-2417 GCA_041562295.1 Sulfurimonadaceae bacterium | reverse complement strand
TGGGCCAGTTTTTTGGAGATCTCCTCGTTCACCAGCCCTGAGTAACAGGTATCGAAAATCAGCAGTTTGTTGGCGGTAGGGATACGTTTGAAATGTTCTCTCAAATCTGTCTGCGAAAGGGCCTCTTTTTGGATCACCGCATCATCCGCCTTGGCGACATTGGCAGTGACCAGGTAGAAGGTGTTGTCGATGATGATCCCGTGGGATGCCGAATAGAATACGAAAAAGTCGTTGGCAGAGATGTTTTGCAGACGTGATAGGAGACTCGATATCGCCTCTTTGGTCGTAGTCTGCGGTTCTCTGAGATAGTGGATATTGACCTTTTTAAAGATCTTTTTGGCCCGTTTAAAGAGTGTCGTACCAAAAAGGGTCGCATCGGCACTGGCATAGGATAGGTTCAGGCTTGCATCACTGAACTTATCGATACCGATGACCACGGCATGCAGTGTCGGTTTACCGTCATACTCGTAATCCCCCACCATGGAGAAGAAGTAGTTGTCACTTTGCATCGTATTGTTTTTGTCATAGACATAGGCTTTGATCTCGTTTAGACCCTGCTGTACGGCGATATTATAGGATTTGATGACAAAAGGTTTTTCGTTTGCGGCCGGTTTGGGACGCTTCTTTTTGAGTGCGCGCTGTTCGTTGGCGAAGACTTCACTGCCGTTGATAAACAGATGCACATTCCCGATCCCCGAACCTTCGTCGGTGATTTTGAGTTTGATATTGACCCGCTCTTTTGTGACGCTTTTTGGGGTGTCGACAAAAGCAAGGGTCGGCGGTTTGATCGATCGGCTGATCTTGAGTGCGGTCAGATAGTTGATTACCTTGTCCCGTTTTTCGTTGCTGACCCAGTTGTAACTGTCTTCGATCTCTTTGAGATCGAAATCGATGGAAGCCTCTTTGGAGACCAGGTACTTCACGATAGGAAGATTCCCCTGTTTGGCGGCAAGGATCAGCGCGGTCTGCCCCAGGCTGTTTTTATGGTCGATCTTGGCACCTTTGTCTACAAGCAGACGGGTAGTATTCATATCCTGTGTCGCCTGGGCATAAAGCAGTGCGGTCTGCTTCTCTTTGGACTCGATATTAAGATCGGCTCCTTTATTGACCAGGTAGCTGATAATCGGTCTGTTTTCGCCCAGGATCGCATCCATAAGCGGCGTAATGCCGTCATCATCGGCATGGTTGATATCGCATCCGTGTTCGATCAGGTAGGAGACGACACTCAGATTGCCTGAGTAGATGGCATAATTGAGCATATCGTAGCCGTTTTTGTTGTTACCGTCCCGCTCATCGACACTTCCGAGTGTCTCGACATGGTCTTTGACCACTTCCAGGTTGTAGTATTTGGCCTTTTTATCATAAGACCAGCTGTCGCTAAACTCCTCTTCGGCCCAGAGGATCAGGATAAATGTGAGTAAGAGCATCAAAAAACGCATACTTTTCCTTGCAAAAACGCTGTTTTTTTGTGATAAAAAATAATGTTAGTAGAGTATATCGTGTATTTTTGCTTTTTCATTAATGAGTTAAAGTATAATCAGGAAGTTAAAAAGCAGTTGTATGCTTGAAAATCAAGAGAAAAAAGAACAGATTTGTCCAAGAAGAAAAAACAGACCAAATTTAATACGATTGTAAAAAAGATCTTTGACGGGGACGGATTCGACGAGGGGATCACCCGTTTAGAGAGTGAAGAACTTATCGAACTGGGGATGATCTTGCAGATCAAAGTGGGTAAGGTCGATGACCATGAGCTGATCAAACAGCTGCGCCGACTCTGGTCCGAAGGGGATATGGTAGTACGGCAGGCGATCGTCGAGTATCTGCGTTCACTGGATAAGGTGTTTGAATCCTCCAACAGTGACGCTTTTTCGGACAAAGAGAGCAAGCTTTTGGAAGTACTTTCCCAGCTGGATGCGACCGAAGATGAGAAGAAGATGCTCTACATGCATTTCATCGAGCAAAAAGCGAAAAAGATCTCCCTCTCTAAACTGGAACGTTTTATCTCACGCTACCGTGAACAGCAAAAATATGTCGATGTTGCCGAGGCGGCCAAAGGAAGTTTTGATGAGAAGGGGAACTTCGAGTTTTTCCACTCATTTGAACTGGAACTTCTGGGTGAGAGCTTTAAGAAGATCTTTGTCCTTTATGCCCAGGGGATCAGCGATACGCTGTGGCAGGAGAAGAGTAAAGAGGAGCTGGTGGCGATTTTACAAAGCCATAAGGATCAGGCGGTAGAAGAGTTCTCGCTGCAGCTGCAGGCGCTTATCGAGGAACTATCCCGCAAAGATCACCCCTATCTTTCGCAGTCAGAACGGCTGGGGTGGTTTAAAGCCCTGGAACCGGAGTCGAACCTGGAGAGCTTCTCCCTGGGGTTTGACCTGCTGTACCGCGTGATCAAAGAGCATACACAGCTGCAT
>JBFEYF010000268.1:0-2427 GCA_041562295.1 Sulfurimonadaceae bacterium | reverse complement strand
GACAACTGCCCCTCCAGGTAAAATTTTTGAATATCCATACTTTTTATCTCCAGTTGATGTCGGCTCTTTTTCAGCTCTACGATATTGGTCTCCCCCGATGCGTAGGCATCTTTGGCATAATCGTGAACTTTTTTGTATAGCCGGTAGTTCTCTTTTGCCAAACGCTCTTTTTCGACACTGTTTTGATAGTTGCTCAGCGTCATACGGTAAAACCGGGCTTCATCGGCTTTCATACGTTGCATCTCGATACTGCTTTTAAGGTAATCGACCTTGGCGCTTTCAATATCCCGCATCATATTGATATCAAACAGCGGCATCGAGACACTAAAACCGTAAGCACTGTAACTGCTTTGGATATCCCCGATGCTAAAGCTGTCAGAAAAAGCCTGGTTGACACCCTCGCTGTAGTTATAGGAGGCGTTGATATTGACCGACGGCAGATACTTAGCAAGGGTCACCCTGCTCCACTGCCGGTTCTCCTCTATCTTGGCCTGTGCCTGCTGTAAGATGATATTCTCATCTACATAGGCACTCTCATCCAGCAGCTGCAGCTGCGGCAATCTGATCTTCTCATAATCGAGCTCTGAGAATATCGCCAGCCGGTAAAGCATCTGGCGCCGGTTCTGCTGTAGATCGATGATCTGCATCTTCATACTGTTGGCTTCAATCTCGGCCTGATAGACCACTGCGGGATCGATCTCACCCGCGGCAAGCTGATCGCGATTAAAAGCGAGACTGTTTTCCAGATCCTGCAGCTGAAGCTGGGCCTGTGCGATAGCGATATCATTTCTGCGCAGATTGATCACCAGTTCAAACGTCTCTTTGATCATCCTGCGTTTTTCCATAACGATGCCCAGCTTTTCATAATGGGCCTTGGCATCGGCATACTTGATCGCAAAATAGATACCGCCGCTTTTAAAGATCGGCTGATCGACAGCCACTGTCGCCTGGTAGTTCTCCTGATCCTGCCCGTACTGATTTTTATACGAAGCCTGGTAACTCATCATCACCGGGTTGAGCCAGGAGTCCCTCAGTTTTTTGCTCTCCAGATCCACCTTCTGTGCAGAAAGTCTTAACGACTCCTGCTGCTCTTTGGAGAGGATATCTTCTTGAAGAACCTTTGCATCCGACAGTGAGCAAAGAAGCAGACTAGAGAGTAGCCATCGCTTCTTCGAGGCGTTTAAAGCCCTCATCGATCTCCTCGTTTGTTATCGTAAGCGGCGGCAGGAAACGCAGCGTATTACGTCCCGCTTTAAGCACCAACACCCCTTTAGCATGGGCTGCTTTGATGATCTTGGCAAGCATCTCGCCCTCTTTGACACGAATCCCGCGCATCATACCGATACCGACACATTTTTGGAAGTGATCCTGATGTTTTTCATAAAAGCCCTGAAGCTTTTGGGTAAAGTAGGTCGTTGTCAGCTCCAAAGATTTGGACGTGTACGCTTTTTCCAAGATCTCGACCACTTTCAGTGCCGTAGCCGTTACCAGATAGTTGCCGCCAAACGTCGAACCGTGGTCACCCGCTTGAAGTACATCCAGGTGCGTTACGATAGCACCGATAGGGACGCCGCCTCCCAACCCTTTGGCCAGGGTGATGATATCGGGCTCGATGCCGTAAGCCTGAGATGCCGTAAAGGCACCTGTACGGTAAACACCTGTCTGGACCTCATCAACGATCAAAAGGATATTACGTTTTTTCAGCATTGTCGCAAGTGCCTGTACTTTGGCCTTCTTGAGAGCTTCGACACCTCCTTCGCCCTGTACCAGTTCGATCATCACGGCTACAGTATGATCATCGATCATCCCTTCGATAGCATCGATATCGGCCGCATGGACAAAGCCGTCAGGAAAAGGTCCGAAGTAGTTATGCATCGAGGTCTGTCCCGTCGCTTTGAGTGCCGAGATCGTACGCCCGTGGAAAGAGTGTTCCAGGGTAATGATCTTGTAACGCTTAGGCTGACCCGCTACTTCACCGAACTTGCGTGCGATCTTGATCGCCCCCTCATTCGCTTCCGCACCCGAGTTGGCAAAAAAGGTCTTGACCAAAGTACCGTAGTTGTCACTGATCGCTTTGGCCAGTTTCGCCTGGGGCTCGATCAGGTAGAGGTTTGAAATATGCAACATCTTTGCAGCCTGCTCCTGGATCGCTTCGACTACTTCGGGATGGGAGTGTCCTACACTGACAACACCGATACCCGATGTAAAATCGATATAGTCATTATCCTGGTCATCAAAAAGTGTGGAACCTTTGCCTTTGACAAAATTGGTGTAGTTTCTTACATACGTGGGCATCACATAGGTTTGGTCTAGTTCTTGTAACATGGTATTCCTTTATAGTTTTTCTAGTTTTACTGCAATTTCCTGATAAACGGCACCCAGACCGCAATCACCCGTTTTACTCGGTGTCAAGAAGTTGACTCCCGG
>JBFEYF010000267.1:0-2428 GCA_041562295.1 Sulfurimonadaceae bacterium | reverse complement strand
GTGCATACAGCAGCAACACGGCAGCGATGACAAGGAAATAGACAAAAAGCTGGACATAACGCTTGACCGTTTTGGTATCGACTTCCTGTTCTACCGCTATCTTTTTGATCTCCTGCAGCATCACCGAGATATCTTCATCCGCCACAACCGTTTCGATATAGACCCCACCTGTCTCCAACGCCAGATCCTTGATCTTCTCATTGAGCTGGGTCAGGACGATCTTGCCCTCTTTTTTGACAAAGGATCCGCCCTTCTCTTCGATAGGAGCCCCTTTAGCCGTAGCTGTCGCCAAAACAAAAAGGGTGAGCCCCCGCTCCTTGGCCAGGGCTATCGCCTCGCTGTAATCGGTTGCATCACCCCCGTCACTGATGATCAGAAGATATTTGTGAAGCTCATCTTTTAACTGTCCGCTTGCCGTATCCAAAAGCTGCAACAGGTTGGTACCCTTTTCGGTGATTGATCCGGTCTCGAGATTTTGGACAAGATAGGAGGCGACATCTTTATCTTCGGTAATCGGTGTGACGACATAGGCGTTTTCCGCAAAAGCCATCACACCGATGCGGATCCCTTCGGTGTGGCCGATCAGACTCAAAAGCTTCTTTTTCGCCCAGGCCAGACGGTTGGGATAGAGATCTTTGGCCTCCATCGAACGGGAGATATCCATGGCAACAATCAGGTCGATCGCCTTTTGGTTGATCTTGACCCGTTCCTTTTCGATCACGGGCTGAGCCAGCGCGATCAGCATCATCATCAAAGCCAGGCTAAAGAGGGTGATACGCACTTCCGCACTCACCGTCTTGGTCTCCTTGGAGAGTTTGGCATAGACCTCTTGGCTAAAAAAAGCTGCAATGCGCCGCTGTCCGCGAATAATCAGCAGTATCCAAAACAGCGCCGGGATCAGAAGCAGCCACAACACCTGGGGATGTAAAAACTCGAGACCTGTCATAGTAATCCTTTTTGGTGTCTAAGCACCACAAAAAGAAGTAGGGATAAAACAGAGAGCAGCAGAGGATAGTGGTAGTAGTAGGTACGCTCCTCGAAACTTTTACTCTTGATCTGCGATTTTTCAAGACGGTCTATCTCACGGTAAACCTGTGTCAGCTGCTCTCCGCTTTGCGCCTTGAACATCTTCCCTCCGGTGTCTGATGCGATCTTGTTAAGCAGGATCTGGTTAAACTCCTGTTCATGCCCGATACCGATCGTATAGACCCTGATCTCATACTTCTTAGCCAGCGCCAGCACATCCTCCAGGGCGACGTTAAAAGCGGTATTGTGTCCGTCGGTCAGCAAAATCGCGATCTTCGATTTGGCCTCGCTCTTTCGAAGCAGGTTGATCCCCTGCCCCAGTGCATCGTAAATGGCCGTCGAGCGACCTGCGATACCGACACGCAGACGCTTGACGATATCTGAAAGGATCGCCTTATCATAGGTCAACGGCGCGGCGATAAAGGCGAACGCTCCGAAGACGACGACACCCAGATTATCATTGGTTCGGGTCTTGATAAAGTCGCTGACGACATTCTTGACCACGTCAAAGCGGTCCAAACGGTACTGCGTCGTATCAAATCCCCGCTGCAGCATCGATTCGCTGGCATCAAGCATCAAGGCGATATCATACCCCTGTTTGGGCGTGATGTCGATATGGCGCGAGGTATAGGGAGCCGCCATGGCTATAAAGAGTGTGACGATCGCCGTGAACTTTAAAAAGGTCAAAAGCGAGCTTTTGTAGGCCGCGGATTCGGAAAATATCTTCAGGTGGGCATAAAACAGTGATTTGACGCGGATCCTGCAGGCAAAATGGCAGAAGATAAAAAGGCCGATAAAAAGGAGTACAAACGCGTGTTCTAAACGGTATCCGAAGATCTCAAACATCCATTAGACCTACAAAATAGTCGATCTGCTGCCGTGTCTGGCTGTCAAAACTTCCAACCTGCTTTTTATATTTGAAGCTTTCAAGCTGCTTCACCATCATCTCATACGCTTTTGTCTGCGGATGGTCTTTATCAAGCAGGTTCCCGTAGTGGGTCAACTCATAGGCCGCACTTTTGGCCTGCTCGGTATCTATCTCTTTAAGCTTTTGCAGATAGACCTTTTGAAGATTTTGCGCCTTTTCGCGTCTCATATACTTCAGAAGATACCATACTCCAACCGCTACGGCGACTGCGGCCAGAGCTAAAAGGGAAAAAAAGAGGTAGATCGAGTTATCGGGTATCTCAACCAGCGGTTTGATATCATGCAGTTTCAACGCATCCATCTATATCACTCCAAAAAGACGTCGTATCGGGACAAAAGGGTTCTCGTCCGTGTAGACTTTCGTAAAGCGCACCTTGGCCTTTTTAAACGAATCATAAAGCTGATGATCATGTTGGTGCACTTTTTTGGCAAACTCGGCGACTTTGGACGCGGAGAAGTTTCCTTCGAGTGTCTG
>JBFEYF010000266.1:0-2451 GCA_041562295.1 Sulfurimonadaceae bacterium | reverse complement strand
CTCCTGGATACGTTCCAGCTGCCGAAGCTTTTTTGTATCTTCTAAATGCTTTTGCAGCAGTTTGGTATTGGCATCGATTGTCGCTAACGGAATATTGAGCTCGTGCAGGGTCTCTTTGATGATACTGTCGATGTTCTTACCCGCTTTGACCAGCGGTGCAAAAAGGACTTTCACCATAAAAAAAGCGAGGACAATGACCAAAAGAATGATCACAGTAGAAGCAATCAGCGCAGGGAGCGTCGAGATTAAAAGTGTCGAGATAAAGAGCGACAGCACCAGTATGATAAAGACAAAAAAGAAGTAGGAGAGGAGGGTGAGATTAGTCATGCAGACGGTATCCTACACCGCGGATATTTTCAATCGCTTCGCTGCCGAGAATCTGTTTGAGTTCCGTAATATAGACCCGGATGACACTCAGGCTTGAAGGGGTATCCATCCCCCATAGTGCGCTCTCTATCTGTGACTGCGTGACAACCTTGTTCCGGTTGAGAATCAAAAGCTGCAACAGCTGGAAGGTCTTGGGTTTAATCGTCAGGCGCTCTTCCCCTTTAAGTAGCAGGGACTGTGACATATCCAGAGTAAACTCTTTATAGGTGAGCGTATCATCTCCGTAGACACGTTTTAAAAGGGCTTTGATACGAAGCAGCAGTTCATCAAGATCGACCGGCTTGTTGATAAAACCGTCTGCTCCTTCATGAAAAGCCTGTTTAAGGTCGTCACTCTCAGTAGAAGAGGTCAAAAAGATTGCGGGAGTGTCATCGCCGCTTGCTTTAAGCTCTTTGAGAAGTTCAATTCCAGAATAGGTGGGAAGATTGAGGTCAAAGAGATAGAGGTGATAGTTTTTGTCATAGGTGGCATCGATGGCTGAAGCACTGTCCAGATGATGTTCGACCTCAAAACCCTCATCTTCCAAAAATTCCTGGATCGTCTCCCCGAAGAGCGGATCGTCCTCAACAAAAAGAATCTTCTTAGCCAAAGAGTGACTCCTTAGATGACACCCTCGACACTCCACTCGATCGTCTGGCCCGCATACATAGGGACAACATCACCATACTTTTCAGGTACAACGAAATCATGTTTTGTCAGGGTTACCTCTTTAAATGTGGGGCAGACACCGTAGATACGCTGGGCATTGTCCGATACAAAGTCCTGGAGGTTTTCCAGTTTGTCGTGCTCATCAAAGATCTGGCACAGTAACTGAAGTGCAATCGGTGCGGTAAAGACACCGGCGGCACAACCGCAGGACTCTTTTTTATGCTGTGGATGGGGTGCCGAATCGGAACCGAACATCACCTTGGGGTGGGCATCAAGAGCTACTTTTAAAAGCGCTTCTCTATCCTCATAACGTTTGGCGATCGGCTTACAAAACAGATGCGGCTGCAGCATTCCGCCTGCCACATCATCCAGGGTGATCAGAAGGTGGTGTACGGTAATCGTCGCATAGAGGTTTTCATATCTGTCAAGCATATCAACAGCCGCTTTGGTCGTGATATGCTCCATAATAACTTTCAGATCGGGAAAGTTTTGGGCGATCATCTCATAGATAGGCATAAACTCAGCTTCGCGGTCCATTACGAAGCCGTCGGTTTCACCGTGAACACACAATGGGATACCCAGATCACTCATCGCCTGCAGCGTCGGTGTCAGCTCCTCGATATCAAAAGAGTTGACACCTCCTTCCGAGTTGGTCGTAATTCCTGCCGGGTAGAGTTTGATCGCGGTTATGACATCTTTGAGATCTTCTAAAAACTCCCGTGTATAAGTGGGCTTGAAAAAGAGCGTCATATAGGGCTCGAAATCTTCATGCCCGACAGCTTCCATGATGCGGTGTTTGTAGGCGATCACTTCCTCTTTGGTGCTTACAGGCGGTACAAGGTTGGGCATCACGATGGCGCCTGAGAAGGTATGTGCCGATTCCTTTGCGATGGCATTAAGCATTTCACCGTCACGCAGGTGCAGGTGCATATCCAGCGGCATATTAAGAATGACGCCGTTCATTACAGGGCTCCTTTGGCTTTTTGGATCAGGCTGTTAAGCTGTGTCTCATAAAGCTGTGCCGATTTTTCATCGGTCGATTCAAAACGGGTAACCAGTACCGGAGTCGTATTGCTGGCACGTACCAATCCCCACCCTTTATCAAAGATGACACGTACTCCGTCGACATCGATGATCTCTTTGATCTTGGGAAAATCAAGAGGCGGGTTTTGCAAAAGTTCTTTGAGTTTGTCGATGATCGCAAACTTCTGCTCTTCGGTAGTCTCAACCTTGATCTCTTCGGTAGAGTAGACATGCGGCAGCGCGTCGATCTCGGCATCCAAATCCATACCGTGTTTGATCAGCTCCAGAGTTCTCAAGGCTGCATACGGCGCATCATCATAACCGAAGTAGCGGTCGTTAAAGAAGATATGACCCGATACTTCAGCCGCCAGATCGGCACTAAGCTCTTTAAGT
>JBFEYF010000265.1:0-2468 GCA_041562295.1 Sulfurimonadaceae bacterium | reverse complement strand
CGGCGCTGGTCCGAGCTGTGTTTGACATCCAGGACGTTTTGATCGTTGGTGTAGGAGTGGATCGTCGTCATCAGGCCGTTTTCGATGCCGAAGGTCTCGTCAAGCACCTGGCAGATAGGCGCCAGACAGTTGGTCGTACAGCTGGCATTGGAGATGATCGTCTCCCCTTTGTAGTCGGCTGTATTGATATTAAGCACGAAGGTCGGGGTGTCATCCTTGGCGGGAGCGGACATCACCACTTTTTTCACGCCGTTTTTGATATGTTTTTGGGCCGTCTCCATGGTCAAAAACTTCCCCGTACACTCCAGTACCAGTTCCGCCCCCACTGATCCGAAGTCGACTTTGTCGATATCGCGCTCGCTAAAGAGTGTCACCTCCTTGCCCGCGATCCTCATCTTCGTATCATTGATCACCTCCGCCTCGACGCCGCGGTGCACACTGTCATATCTAAAGAGATACTCAAGCATCTTCGGCGCTACGGTCGTATTGAGTGCCACAAGCTCTATGTCGTTACGACCCGCAATGATCTTTGCAACTATCATGCCTATTCTTCCGGTTCCATTTATCGCTACTTTTAACGCCATGATAACTCCTGTGTGATTAGGTATAAAACGCAACTATTGAAAATAGTATATAATATTTTCTACTTATATGCGGCATCTAATTTTTTAACACGCGATTCTTTTGCAAAGGCACTGTGATGACACCGGAACAGCTACAGACACTCTTTGGCTCTATGGCCCTGATCAATCTGGGGATCTTTTTTCTTGCGGTTGCGCTGCTTTATCTTATGCGCGGGGTTATGGAGAAGTACCATACGAAGATCTACCGTATCACGGCAGAGGATATCGGCAGAAGCTACTACAGCGCGATGACCCGCTACAAGAACGGGATCATCTTTTTCAATGTCGTGCCGTGGATAGCGCTGCAGCTGTTGTAATAACTAAAAGCAGTAAGCGTTTTGAAGTTAGTGACACGCTTTGTTTGAGAGCGACTGACGAAATACGCTCTCCCACGGCGTCTCTTTCATACTCTTATGGGCACTTTTGAGCAGATCTGCTTTATGCTCTTTGCTATGATCTTCCCTCTCCAAAAGGGCCCCGAAGGTGGGGTTGATCTTCGAGTAAAGTGCGGCCCTTTTTCTCAGGTCGAATTTTTTATCTTTGAAATACTCCTTACCGTAGGCGGTGCCATAAGCCAGGGGGATCATCTTTGCGTAGTAGTGCTGCTGGGCCTGGTCGATGACTTTGGCCCGATCTTCAAACTCCGGTTCTACCATGTGAAACTCCCCCATGTGGGAGACGCTTCCCGCACACACTTTGACCCGGGTCAAGGCTATCATCTTCTCAGGCATGAGGACGTCAAAGATCGTATAGCCGTTGTTGGTATAGAGGTTGTCGGCACTCTCATCTCTTTTCATCGCTCTGAAGCCTACAGCTACATAGCTGCCCGGCTTTGCATTAAAAAGGTAGGCCGTATCACCGATGAGGTAGTTGGACATATAAAGCTCGTTTTGATTATGCAGCGTACCGCTTTCATCGACTCTCGCAAAAAAGATCGTCGTGGGGGATACAAAACCGGGAAAGAGGTTAAACAGATCCCCTCTGAGTCTCAGATCGACCTCTATGGCCACAACCCCCTTGTCCGCTTCTACTGCCGGTGTGGGCAGTGTGGCACATCCGGTGAAAAACAGTAAGAGCAGTGTATAAAACCCTATTATTTTTTGACGCATAAAATTCTCCCGATTCTTATTTTTTCTTCTTATTCGTTGCTAAATGTATTATACTAAAGAAGAGAACAAAAAAGAGCCGCAGTTGCATGGTGAAGCGGCAAGCGGCTTTTGATTGACTTTACCGATGAGGAGTATCAGTATGAAAAGAGAGAATGGTATCGGTCGTTGGTTCATCCTCACTCTGCTTGCTCTCTTGACACTCTTGCATGCGGATACGTCGGCAGAAGAGTTCGGCGGTGCCTCAGAGAGGTACTCCTATCTCTTCATCGGTAAAAATGTCGGAACCACACGTTCAGGCGCCCTTGAAAGTGTTGAGTTTTATGGCCGATGTTTTGGAGACTGGGGTGCAGGCGGAGGTCGTTTTGTATCCGATAATATCTCCATAGAGGCTATCTTTGAGGCCTGGGGAGATTGCTATGAGAGAGAGGGTGTGGTCCTACCCGGGACCTACAACAATATCATGCAGGTGACTTCAGTGGGGATGTCGGCTGCTGCGGTCTATCACTATACGCATAACCTTTTTCACTTCTATGCGGGTGCCGGTGCAGGGTTGTATAATGCGGGCATTCTCGTTACCCACCCGGATGATGGCAAACTCACCGATGAAGGTACCCCTACGAGCAAATGGGTCCTCGGATACCAGGCCAGATTTGGGGTGGATTATAATGTACTGGGAGATATCTGGATGGGTCTGGAGCTAAAAAAACGCATGCAGTACGTCGATTTTGACGCATAT
>JBFEYF010000264.1:0-2525 GCA_041562295.1 Sulfurimonadaceae bacterium | reverse complement strand
GGATGAGGGTATCGGTATCTCCAAAGAAGATCAGAAGAGGCTCTTTGAGTCCTTCAGTCAGGTTGACAGCTCTACGCAAAGGGAGTATGGGGGAACCGGTCTGGGTTTGGCGATCTCCAGAAAAATTACCGAACTGATGGATGGAACTATTGGGCTCGAGAGCGAAGAGGGTCAAGGGAGTCTTTTTAGCTTCGTCGTCAAAATGCAAAAATCCGATGAAGATGGGCTGATCCAGTCAGCCAAAGATAGGGAAGAGGCAGTCCAGTTTGCGGTAAAAAAACTTCATGGAGTGAGCGTCTTGTTAGTCGAAGATAATGAGATGAACCAGGAGTTGGCTTTGGAGCTTCTGGAAAAAAATGCGCTTAACGTCACCCTTGCCAATAACGGACAAGAGGCTCTTGAGAGACTAAAAGAGAAGCGCTTTGATCTGGTTTTGATGGATGTCCAAATGCCGGTGATGAACGGGTATGAGGCTACCCGTAAGATCAGAAACGATGAGAAGTATAAAGAGCTTCCCATCCTTGCGATGACAGCCAATGTGATGTCGACAGATCTCGTACAGGCATGTGAAGCCGGTATGGATGATCATATAGCCAAGCCTATTGACCCGTCGGATCTGTTCTTAACCATGGCAAAGTGGGTAAAAGTCCAATAACCTTTCACATCACCCCAAAAGAGGCAAGTTCGCTCTACTTTATCCGGGGTGAAGTTTTTAGATAACCTCTAAAGCTTCATTGAGTTTTTCCCTGTGTAAAGAGATAGCAGTATTTAAAATCTGCAGTTTGATACTTTGGATGTCGGTAGAAACATTGTGCTCTATCTCCGGGATATCTATATCAGTGCCATAGGCATCCGATTTTAACTTCTGGTAGTAGAGGTGTTCAACCTCTTTACAGTTTTTGCACTTTGAAAGTTCAACCATGTCATCTTTAAAGATAAACGGGATGTTGTGCCGTTGTTCAATCGCCAGTCCTGTTTGAATAAATCTCTCAAGAACTTCATCAAATATATCCTGCATCGTATCGCCCTCCGTAACTATAATATTTTCTAATAAAAGCAAATGCCATGCCAATTATATCTGGCACTTTTTCAGTGAAATGCGCTTTACAGAAACAGACTTCACGAAATAGAGATTTATAAGTGTGAGAGATAATAAACTGTGATATTTAGTGCTATAATGTAACTAAAAATTTCGGAAAGTCCCAAATGTACATCATAGACCGTTGTTGTGGTAAATATATCATCGTCAGAACTGCACAACCCGTTTTCAATGCCTACTTCACCTATGATAAAGATGGTATCGATGAGAATGAACTGGGGCTGTCATGGCATACTAAAGATGATGAAGCGTTTCTTTTTTATGACATCATTTTCCAGACCGATATCGGACAAAAAGATATGGATGCCGTTATGGAACATGCTTATTATGAGGCCAAAAAACTTATAGCAGAGTAGGTTAAAAGCGAAAAGCGTTTCTATTTATATATTCATAACTCTTTTGTGGTAAAGTTCTTCTTTTTAATCAAGAAGGAGATCAGGTGCTTGCCGCTTTACTTTTTTTGTTGACACTGGTTTTGATCATATGGCAGCCCAGGGGTCTGCAAATCGGTACGACGGCGGTGGCTGCCGCTGCCGTTGCGCTGATTTTGGGTATCGTCAATAGTGATGATGTGGTTACGGTTATAGATATCGTCTGGGATGCGACACTCGCTTTTATCGGGATCATCATCCTCTCTATGGTGCTGGACGAGATCGGTTTTTTTGAATGGGCAGCATTGAAAATGGCCCACCTCTCCTACGGCAACGGCCACATACTCTTTATCTATATGCTTTTTTTGGGAGCTTTCGTAGCGGCACTCTTTGCCAACGACGGCGCGGCACTGATCCTGACACCGATCGTACTGGCCAAGATGCGCTATCTGAAGATGGACCCCAAAGCGATCTTCGCCTTTTTGCTCGCCGGCGGTTTTATCGGCGACAGCGCTTCCAATCCGCTGGTGATCTCCAACCTGACCAATATCGTCACTGTCAACTTTTTCGATATCGGTTTTTGGGATTATGCCAAGATGATGTTTGTGCCCAATATGCTCAGTATCATCGCTTCTGTGGCTATCTTATGGCTCTTTTTTAGAAAGTCGATCCCCCAAAAGGTCGATACGGACGGTTTGGCTGATCCTAAGAGTGCGATCAAAAATCTTTTGATGTTTAAACTCTCATGGTACTTCCTGGGTATGCTGATGATCAGTTATTTTATCGGGGACTATTTCGACCTGCCGGTATCTTTTTTTGCCCTGGGGGGAGCCTTGATCTTTTTAGGCATCGCTACCTATTTCAAATCGGTAGATCCCAACCAGGTGATCAGGCATGCCCCCTGGCAGGTGGTATGGTTCAGTATCGGGCTTTATGTCGTTGTCTACGGCCTGAAAAATGCGGGTCTTACCACCTACCTGGCCGAAGCGATTACCTATTTGCAGGGTGTCGGGCATGAAGCAAGTGTCATCGGAACGGGCTTTATGTCCGCGGGT
>JBFEYF010000263.1:0-2527 GCA_041562295.1 Sulfurimonadaceae bacterium | reverse complement strand
GTCTTTGGCTACGGCCATCACTTCCAATGTCTTTCCTATCGCTTTGGCGATACCGGTGCGCAGATAGTTTTGCAGATATTGGTCATGATGGCTTTTGTGGGGTTCTGCGGCCAATAAAGAGACATTCTCTCCGATCACCTCTTCCCTGCTGTAGCCGAAAAGCTCCTCCGATGCCCGGTTAAAGCTCTTGATGATCCCCTGCTCGCTGATCGTCACGATACCGTCTGCCGCCGACTCCATGATGTTGCGCAAAAAGGTCTCGGACTCCTCGATACGTTTATGCGCCCTATAGGTTATACGCTGCATGATAAAATAGAAAAGTCCAAAAAGGAGTAACGAAGCGATATAGCCCGTGACGATGACCTGCCTGCTGCTAACATAGTTCTCCAACGCTTCATCAATATCTATCTCTGAAATATGCCCCATCCCCAGATCTTCATCCCAGTGCCATGTACCGACAACCTCAATGCCCCGATAATCGTGATACGGTTCCGCTATAAAACCCTCACCTCTTTCTCTCAGGGCCCTTTGGATGATAGGTGAATGCAACAAAGCCTCATCTGCTTTTTGGGTAAAACGGCTCTTTGTAATCATATGACCGGAGTTGTCAAACATATAGCTCTCTCCGGTTTTTCCCAAAAAAGCGTGGTTCATGATACGCTGAATGACCACTCGTATATCGACGGCGATCAATACAAAGGCATACACCTGTGACTTTTGATCAAATATCGGGGACCCGATATACATCAGTCCCCCTTCACTCTCATGCCCATGCTCGTGACGAACCGGAGGAATAATCTGAAACTCTCCCTGCAAAATCTTTTGAATGCGTTCGGCGTAGGGGTTCATGATCTTCTGGGGAAGTCCTTCATCGTCTGTATCCAAAGGGGTAAGATCTTTTGCAAAAAAATGGGCCTCGACGGCACTCACCTCGGCAAGGATCTCATTTTTGATATCCACATACTGACGAGTAAGTTTGACCGAAGGGGCACGCTTTGCGACTTTCGCTTTGAGATAGCTCTGTAGTTCCGGGGAGTCGAGGTGAAAAGAGATATACCCGATAAGATTTTCCAGCCAGATGTGGTGGATCGTCTCATGGATGATCTCCGACGTCTTTTCCAGTTTTCGGATACTCTCACTCAGTTCTATCTGGTAAACGGATCGCAGACCTGAAAATACCAGGGCGCCACTGATGACAACCGTAGCTGCCACGATAAAAATCTTTATCCAAAAACGTTTCTGGCGTTTCATCTTTTCCCCTCTTTTAGAAAAACTCTATACTCTCTTCAGACTCACTGTAATTATTCTCCAAAGCCATCCGTATCGTATCCATATCCGCCAACATCGAGTTGTCGAAGATATTGGGATCTTGCAGTTCCCCGCTAAATATCTGAGTGTGCCAGCGCTCGAGTGTATAGATGAGACTCTCCAGACAGCCCAATATAAACGCTACATACTCATCAGCCGGATTGATATCCTCTTCCAACACGCCTTTGGAAAAATCATACATCCCTGTCCCCAGTCTCTTAAAGGCAGGATAGAGCATCAGTATCAGAGCATAGCGCAAAAGCTTTTCTCCCATCTTTTGAAGATACTCTTTGTTGATATGGTCCCGCATCAAGATCATATTGACATTGGTATCGATCTCTTCGATCAACTCGGCCAGTTCATGCTTATGGTCTTCAAGAAAGTAATCGTGATGCGTCACCTCCTGAAGGTTTTTCAGACCTTTAGCGATCTGTGCATTCGTATCATCCAACGGGCAAAAACGTGCCAGTTTATTTTCCAGGACCCTGACTGTTTTACGCATCTCTTCATTCTGTTTTTTCAGAGTCTCTTTTTGCTTATAAAGCGTCAGATGCGTCTCGACCCTGGCCTGAATGATCGGGGGGCTAAACGGCTTGATAATATAATCGGCGGCTCCCAGCCTGAAACCTCTGGCTTCATCCTGGACATCCCCTTTGGCAGATACAAAGATGACCGGTATATCCTTGGTCGTTTCGTTGGCTTTAATGCGTTCTATCACCTCATACCCATCCATATCGGGCATCATGATATCGAGCAGGATCATATCGGGCTGGCTTTTTTCCAACACTTTTAAAGCTTTCTCTCCGCTGGTAGCTGCTTGAACCTTATACATCGGTGCTAAAAGATTTGACAAAATATCCAGATTTTCAACGACATCATCAACAATCAGTATCGTTGCTTTACCACTCTTATCCATGTTCTGTATCCTCTATATCTCTTTTATAAATTTTTGAAGAACGACCTCGGCTTCCTCGTAATCATAATTTTCCAAAGCGTAGGTCAACCGCTCCATAAGGGTTTCATAATCGCTGATCCCCTCCAGACGCTGCACCCGGTCCAGTACCTCCAACGCATCCGTATCATACTCCTGGACAAGCTCAAGAAGCTGATCCAGTAAAGGTCGCAAAGCCTCCTTGTCAAGCTGGGCATCTAAAGAGGCTGCCTTTTTTTCTGTCGGCAGAGCATCCAAAGCTGCGATCACCGGTGTCAGCTCTTTGAG
>JBFEYF010000262.1:0-2530 GCA_041562295.1 Sulfurimonadaceae bacterium | reverse complement strand
TTATTTGATTCCTGCCTCTACAAGTGTATGTAGATGTATAACGCCGATGAGTTTTTCCCCATCGACAATGGTAAGCAGTTGGATTTTATGCTCTTCGATAAGAGCCAGTGCATCTACTGCGAGCATTTGCGGGTTATCGACGCTTTTAGGGTTGCGGTTGGCGATATTTAAAATCGGCATATCGATATCGAAGCTCTTGTCCATCAGGGCACGGCGGATATCGCCGTCACTGACCAGACCGAGGAGGTTTTCCTGCTCATCTTGAATAAAGACCGTACCCAGACGGCCGCTGCTCATCGTGATGACGGCCTCTTTGATCGAGGTATCGGCAGTAACGACAGGCAGGTTCTGGGTCTGCATCAGATCTTCTATCTTGATAAAAAGCTGGCGTCCGAGACTCCCGCCGGGGTGAAACGATGCGAAGTCCTCTTTTTTAAACTCTCTGGCTTCCATCAGTGCCACAGCCAGGGCATCGCCCATAGCCAGTGTCAGTGTAGTGGATGTGGTTGGGGCGATCCCCAAAGGACACGCCTCGCGTTCAATAGAGATATCGATGATGATATCCGAAAACTTCCCAAGGGAAGAGCTGGTATCGCGTGTCATACCGATAAGCGGTACTTCAAAACGTTTCAGATGCGGCAGAATGGAGCTGAGTTCAGCGCTTTCTCCGCTGTAGGAGATAGCTAGAACGACATCATCCTTGCCGATCATCCCAAGATCCCCGTGCAGGGCTTCGGTCGGGTGTAAAAAGAAGCTGGGCGTTCCGGTACTGGCAAAAGTGGCTGCCATCTTTGCGCCTATCAGACCCGACTTTCCGACACCGGTGACGATCAGTTTGCCTTTGCAGGCCAATATCAGACGCATCGCCTCTTCGATCTCGTCCCCGAGATTGTTGGCACGTTTTTCCAGTGCGGCCGCTTCGATAAGAAGGGTCTCTTTGGCGATAGCCTTATAATCTTTATTTGCCATAGTAGGCCTTTATCCCGTCTATTTTTCTGCCCATGTTAAGCAGTACCATATCGGCGATAACCAGTGCGGCCATCGATTCGGCTACGACAGAACCGCGTACCGCGACACAGGGGTCATGGCGTCCTTTGAGTTCGCAGACCACCTCTTCTTCTTCGGTAGTAATGGTATCTTGGGCAATAAAGATCGACGGTGTCGGCTTGAAGTGGACTTTGACCTCTATGGGGTCACCGTTGGATATACCGCCCAGGATACCGCCGGAGTGGTTGCTTTTAAAACCGGACTTTCGGATCTGGTCGTTGTTTTGGCTGCCCAGGGCTTTGGTTGATTCGATCCCGTCTCCGATCTCGACGGCTTTGACGGCATTGATTCCCATCATCGCATCGGCCAAAACGGCATCAAGACGGTAATAAAGCGGTTCTCCCAGGCCTACGGGGGCATTTTCCACACGGATTAAGGCGACACCGCCTACGGAGTCGTGATCGTTTTTGGCAGCCAGAATGGCATCTTTTTGGGCCTGTTCTGCTTGCGGGTCCAACGCGAATATTTCGCTGCTTTTGGCAAACTCAAAGTCGGCTGTAGTGCCCTGGACATCATGGATCTGGGTGATCCCGCTTTGAAAGCTGACACCCAGCTCATTAAGCATCAGTTTGGCGATGGCCCCCGCAGCTACACGAACGGCCGTCTCACGGGCGCTTGAACGCCCGCCGCCGCGATAGTCTCTCAGGCCGTATTTGTGAAAATAGGTAAAGTCCGCATGACCGGGACGGAAAAGGTCTTTGATCGAGCCGTAATCCTTGCTTTTTTGATTGGTGTTGTAGATCACCATAGCGATCGGTGTCCCCGTTGAGACTCCCTCAAAGACACCGGAGAGGATCTCCACGGCATCAGGCTCTTTGCGTGCGGTAGCATACTGGTTTTGTCCGGGACGGCGGCGGTCAAGTTCTGACTGGATAAAGGCTTCGTCGATGGCGATACCTGCGGGTACGCCGTCAACGACACAGCCGATAGCTTTGCCGTGCGACTCTCCGAAGCTTGAAAATGAAAATCTTTGGCCGAAACGGTTCATGAGTCCTCTCCCTCCAGGATGGTGATAGTCTTGGCCGCAGCTTCCTGCTGAGCCCCTTTTTTACTCTTGCCTTTGGCCCTGGCATACTCTTTGCCTTCGATCAGCAGGGCAATCTCAAACTCTTTTTGATGATCCGGTCCCGTCGCCGAGATCAGCTTATACTCCGGAGTCATGGCAAAGCGTGCCTGAGTGATCTCCTGAAGCGTTGTTTTAAAATCTTTGGAGAGTTTGCGGATATCGCTGTTTTGATACACCTCGTCCAGAAGTCTCAAAAAGATAGAACTTACCGTCTCCAGTCCCGCTTCCAAGTAGATAGCACCCATAACCGCTTCAAAGGCATTGGAAAGCAGTGAAGGTTTGTCACGTCCGCTGTTATTGATCTCGGCATTGGATAAAAAGAGGTAGCTTCCCAGGTCGATATGTTTGGCCAGGTTGGTGAACCCCTCTTCGTTGACCAAAGAGGCCCGTATTTTGGAGAGGGTTCCCTCATCATCT
>JBFEYF010000261.1:0-2536 GCA_041562295.1 Sulfurimonadaceae bacterium | reverse complement strand
TTGTCGATCGTAGTGAGGATCTTCTGCGCGACACTGGGGATACCGTTGGAATCGGTATGAGGCAGCATAAAGATAAATTCGTCACCGCCCAGTCTGGAGACCATGTCGACCTCTCTGAGAAGCCCGTTAAAACGTTTGGAGAGCTCGATAAGCAGGGCATCACCGGTGCTGTGCCCCAGTGTATCATTGATATCTTTGAAGTGGTCAAGGTCCAAAAACATGATACTGAAGGTACTTTTATTGCGTTTGGCATTACTGATCTCATATTTGAGCCGTTCCATCAGCTGAAAGCGGTTGGGCAAGCCGGTGAGGTTGTCGAAATTGGCCAGGTGGTGGATACGTTCCTGGGAGCGTTTTTTCTCGGTGATATCCTCTTTGACCGCCATATAGTGGGTAATCGTACCTTCTGACGATATGACGGGAGAGGCATTGACCGATTCGATATATTCTGAGCCGTCTTTTCTGCGGTTGATAAACTCTCCGTGCCACTCCTGCCCCTGTGTCAGTGCTCCCCACATCGCCTCATAGGTCTGCATGGGGGTTTTGCCTGATTTAAGAATGGAGGGACGTTTGCCCAGAGCTTCCTCTTTTTCATAGCCGGTAGCTTTAATAAAGGCGGCATTGACATATTCGATATGGCCGTCAAGATTGGTGATGATCGTCGTGTTGGGGCTTTGTTCCAGGGCTTGAGTCAGTTGATTGAGCGTTTTGGCCTGCTCCTGCATCATAGCCCGGCTTTTGGTCAGGGTCATGATGATCAGGAGTAAAAAGAGGTAGAGGCTCAATCCGCCCAGGGTGATTAAAAACGGTATTTTGAAACTTTGGGCCTTATCGAAAGCTTCGGTGCTGTAAAAGTTGATCGACCAGGTGCGGTCATTGAACGTCAGCGGCTTGCTATCTTGGTACAGAGGCCGGTGTTTGAGATCTTTAAAGGATCGGTAGAGCAGATGTTCGGGGGTCTGGTTATCGGTGTCATAGATCTCAAAGTGGGGCAGGGACTCTCTTAAAGTGATCGTATCGATCAGATCTCCCATACGGTAGGGGCTGTAGACAAACCCTTTCAAGGCTTTGCGACGCGCTTCTACTGTGTCGGTAGGCATCCCCTTTTTGTAAAGGGGAAGGTAGATCAGCATCCCCGCCTGGATATCTTCATCGATCTCCTGAACCAGGGTGACACGGCCTGACATGGTGGGCTCTCCGGTATCTCTGGCCAGTTCCATCGCGCTGCGGCGTGTGGATTGGGAGAACATATCGTACCCGATCGCCTCCCGGTTGCGTTTATCCAAAGGCTCCAAATAGAGAATCGCACTGTAGATATCGCGTTTGCCCTGCGGTTTGAGCTCGAAACCCGGGTGCTCCTTTCGCATCTCTTTTACGGTGACAGGTACCTCTTGGGGTGTAAGCATCGCAGTATAACCAATCCCCTGCATGCCGGGATAGTTCTTTTGGATATCGAGCGCCTGGATAAAATCGTGCCACTCCTGGCGGTCGACATGTCTGCTCCCTTTGAAAAAACCGATACCGCTTTGGAGGATATTGGTATAGCGGGTCATACGTTTATCGATATGATCCAGTGCTTCAGAAACACTTGACTGGAACTGCTGCTGTGTCTGGAACTGGTAATACTCTTTGGCCGAGGACCAGATGAGCCATGCTATGAGAACAGAGATTAGCGTGATGGTAAGAAAGAGCTGTTTACTTTCGGCAGAATTTTTACGGCTGTAGGAAAAAGGGTATAAAAAACGGAACAGAAGAGGCCTCCCTTATGCAATGGTTAATTGTAACGCGCCAATTTATAGGGAATTCTTAAAAAAGACAAATACTCATCAGTAATATAAAAATCTAAGATATTTTTAATATATATCTATAGTGCCGACTCTCGAATAAAACTTGCAATCTGTCTCTTAACAAGGAGCTGACGAAGAGAGCAGAGCTGGCTCAGCCGCTGTTGATCCGGCGTCCGTTTCTTGTGATCAAGGGTAAACGGCTGACCGGTTTTGATGAAGCCAGAATCGAAGCACTTTTGGGACGAAAACTTCCCAAAACCGAAGATGAACTGCACAAGTGCGCCCAGGTATGAAACGCACTCAATTTATAGGAGTGAACGATGCTGAGAGTGAAAAATAGAGTTAAAAAGAGTCTCTGGATATCTCGACACTTTATGTCGTGACGATCGCAGCACTGGTGGCCGCCAAGGGGTGGGATCTTATTTAGACTCTAACGTGCTTAGAGACTCAAAACAGCCGTCATCACTGTTATAGTAGACGATATCTCCCGTTGCCAGGTTGTAGACCCAGCCGTGGATATGGATAGTGCCTGCGTCGACACCTCTTTTGACAGCGGGATAGGTGAGGATGTGTTCGATCTGTTTGACTACGGAGAGCTGTTCGGTAAGACGCAGCAGTTTCTCTTTTTCAGCATCGGCACCCAAAACTTCTACGGCCATATTCTTGGCCTCTTCACCCAGTTTGAGCCAGTGTTTGGTGTGGACCAGTTCCGGGTCCTCTATCGTCTCAAAAAGACTGGCACAGGCACC
>JBFEYF010000260.1:0-2550 GCA_041562295.1 Sulfurimonadaceae bacterium | reverse complement strand
GAGGGTGAGCATATTATCGCCGAACTGGGACTTTCAACGATACACCCCGAGATCGTCAAGATGGTCGGAAAACTGCGTTACCGTGCCAGTTACGGACAAAATGCTCTGGCCCATACTCTCGAAGTTGCCCACTTTGCAGGTATTATTGCCGCTGAACTGGGCGGGGATGAGATATTGGCGCGGCGTGCCGGATTGTTACATGACATCGGAAAGTCGATGACCCATGAACTGGGTGGCAATCATGTCGATATCGGGGCCGAGATCTGTGGCCGGCATCATGAGGACCCGGTGGTGATCAATGCCATCTATGCCCATCATGATCAACAGGAGGTCCAATCAGTAGAGTGTGCCGCTGTCTGCGCCGCAGATGCACTTTCCGCCGCGCGTCCGGGTGCAAGGCGCGAAGTACTGGAGAGCTATCTCAAAAGAGTCAAAGAGATCGAAGAGATCGCCTTGGGACATCACGGTGTCAAGCAGGCCTATGCGATCAACGCCGGCAGAGAAGTGCGGGTGATTGTCAATGCCCAGCTTCTGGGAGAGTCCGAATCGGCACTTGTAGCCAAAGAGATCGCCCAGACGATAGAGAAGACGATGCAATACCCGGGAGACATCAAAGTCAATGTCATCCGTGAAGAACGGTTTGTCGCGATGGCAAAGTAGGAAACGCGGTTAAGAGTAACGCATCTTTACCGTACTAAAAGATTTTGACAAAATCGTGGAAAGCTCCATGACACTCATATTGATTTTTTCCAGGATGATGGCGATGTTTTTGTAATTGCCTTTGTCAAAAATGATGGCAAGTTTGAGCAACTGTCCCAGGTACCCTTTTTTCTCAAGCAGTGCCGTCTTGATCTCCATATCAAGCAGACTCTCTTCCAAAATCTCCTGCATAGGAACCTTAAAGACCGTATCGATCAGTGATAAAAGCCCTACCAGATACGCTTTTTGGGCACTTTTGCCATCATCTTTTTTAAAACGCTTGGAAAGATTTGACATCAGCTCGGCACGTAACTGTACGGTCTCCATCAAAGCTGACATATTCTTATCTGTGGTGACCAAGTCAGAATACAAAAAGAGTGTCACCCAGTGGGAGAGCATCGAACGGCCCAAAAGCGTGATAGCCTGCTGAATGGAGCTGATCTCCATCTTGATACCGGTGGCCGAGGCATTCATATATTTAAGCAGGTTGATGGTCAGATCGGGGTTTTTATTGAAGGCCCCGACAATCTTTGTTATCTCTTCATTGTTTTGAAGCATGCCGATGATGTCAAGTACGACAGATTTTCTGGGGTCAAGTTTTGCCCCCTCGATAATTTGAGGTTTGGAAAAGAAGTAACCCTGAAAATAGGAGAACCCTAACGCCTTACACTCTTCAAATACCTCTTGGGTCTCCACTTTTTCAGCCAGTAAGCTGACTTCATACTCTGCAAGTTGGCCTACCTTTTTCTGAAGCCGTTCCAAAGAGCCTGCAACTTGAACATCTATTTTGACGATAGAGGTGTAGGGAAGAATAGGGGAGAAATTGCTGCACATCTCTTCGCTAAGATCCATATCATCAATAGCGATCTGATACCCTTTATTATAAAGCTCCTCAATACGGCTGACCAGTGCCTTATCCATAGTGACATCTTCGAGAATCTCTAAGACAAAGTGCTCTTTGGGGATGGTTTCAATGACTTTATCGAGTAAAAAGGAGCGGTCGACATTGATAAAAGCTTTGCTTTCCCCAAGCAGTTTTCTGATACCGAAGTTTTGAATGGCATCACTGAGGACTTTGGACGTGGCTACTTTATTATTGACAATGCTGCTTGCATTGGTATGTAATGATGTCCGAAAAAGCAGTTCGTATCCGATGATCTCTTCATCCAATGAAAGGATTGGCTGTTTTGCAATCAGATTTTTCGCTGAATTCATAGTTTCCCTAAAGTAATAATTGTGAATTTTTACACAAATTTCATTAAATAATACTAAAATAATTTAGTTTATATTGTTCTGAGATGTTTTGAAATGCTGTTTGCTTGATGGCAGAGAACGATACAAACCGCTAGGTATGGGAGTTTGACGGCTTTGCTGGGAAAAAGTGCGATATTTTAATAATTTAGAAAAAGCGTAGGAAGAAGTTGCTACTCATACAGCATCGGCTGCTGAGAGCTTGATCGTGAACAGGAAAGAGGGTGTCAGATCTTTATAGAGTCATCAATATCCAGACCTTCACCGACAGTCGGCTGGGGCTTGTCGATCTCAAAGCCCTGAGAATAATCGATGCCCATCTCCTTGACGATATGTAAAATCGGTGCAGAGTGTACATATTCGGCGACGGTCTCAATGCCGAGTTTTTTGGCAAAATCGACAATCGTCTCTACCACCATCCGGGAAGCTTTATTCTGATCGATATCTTCAATAATAGAGCCGTCGATCTTGATAAAGTCCACATCAATCTTGGTTAGGTAGGAGAAGTTGGAGTAGCCGCTGCCGAAATCATCAATGGCTATTTTGGCGCCGTAGCGTTTGACCTCAGTAATAAATCGGGAGACTTTATGGTAGTCCTGG
>JBFEYF010000259.1:0-2564 GCA_041562295.1 Sulfurimonadaceae bacterium | reverse complement strand
TAAATAATATAATATTGTTATAGTCAAAAATAAGTCAGATGAAGGAGCAGGCTACGATTTTGGAGAATAATTAGAAGAGTTGAGTGAAATAGGAAGAACCTATTTCACACTATCCGGATCGCAGATGTAACCGCTAACCGCAGCTGCTGCGGCAAGTGCCGAATTCGAAAGGTAGACTTTGGATGAGCGTGAACCCATACGTCCTACGAAGTTACGGTTGGTTGTCGAGATAGCGACTTCCCCGTCACCGAGGATACCCATGTAACCGCCCAAACATGCCCCGCAGGTAGGATTGGAAACAACACCGCCGGCATCGACGATGATATCGATATAGCCAAGCTGTGTCGCTTCGCGAAGGATGCGCTGCGTACCCGGAGTGACGATCAGACGTACATCTTCGTGGACTTTTTTCCCTTTTAGGATCTCTGCTGCGATCTTAAGGTCGGATAGGCGCCCGTTGGTACAGCTTCCGATAAAGGCCTGGTCCACTTTGATCTTGTCTGAGATCGCCTGTGAAAGCGAGTGACCGTTTGACGGCAGGAACGGATAGGCGATAACCGGCTCTAGGTTAGCCACATCGATCTCTAAAACCTGCACATACTGGGCATCCGCATCGGAGTGGTGGATCTTCGGCTCTCTAGCCAGATCTTTGTCCGCCAGGAACGCTTCGGTTACCTTGTCATACGCAACGATACCCGATTTCGCACCCGCTTCGATCGCCATATTACAGAGGCTGAAACGGTCATCCATCGTAAGGTGCTCGATCGTATCACCGGTAAACTCTAACGTGCGGTAAAGCGCTCCGTCCACACCGATCATACGGATCACTTCAAGGATCAGGTCCTTACCCGTCACATACTTGCTCGGTTTACCGCTGAAGACGACCTTGATCGATTCAGGCACTTTAAACCAGTTGCCTCCCGTGATCATCGCAAAAGCCAAATCCGTAGAACCCATACCGGTAGAGAAAGCTCCCAGCGCACCGTGGGTACAGGTGTGTGAATCGGCACCGATGATGACATCACCCGGTCCTACCAGACCCTTTTCAGGTAATAGCGCATGCTCGATACCCATATCTTTTTCATCGAAAAAGTTTTTGAGTTTGTGCTTTTTGGCAAAATCACGGCTGATACGCGCCTGGTTGGCAGAAGCGATATCCTTGGCAGGGATAAAGTGATCCAGTACGATAGAAAAACCGTCAGGGTTCGCCAGTTTTTCCGCTTTGGAGTCTTCAAAAGCTTTAATAGAGATCGGTGTCGTGATATCGTTACCGATAACCATATCGATCGGAACACGTACGATCTCGCCTGCGTAGACTTCGCGTCCCGCGTGTTCGGAAAATATTTTTTCTGTAATCGTTTGACCCATAATCATAGACCTTGTTAAAAAATTACGCAATTTTACTCTTTATATGGTTAAAAAAAGGTAATAAGCAGATATTAGAAGCTTTAAGTGTCAGAAAAAAGCGTTTTGAGCTGCGTTATAATGGGGAAAACGAAAGAGTCTACGTCATGAACGATTTTTCATTTCCTTCCTTCTGGTATCTTAACAGTGATCAGAAGATCGCATTTTTCGAAGAGGGGAGTGCCTTTGTCTTTGACCGTTCGGGCAGGCTACTTTATGATCTGAAGTGTTATCTGCAAGGTGATCGGATCCATGCGGTTTTTAGTGACGACGCTTCGTGGACAGATCTGCATATCGTGAAAAGCAGGGATGAGATTAAACTACAGGGGAGCTATTTCTCCTATATCAAAGACCCCTATGAGATAGATTGGAGATTAAAACCCTGCGAGGAGATCCCCAGGCCACAGGCAAGGACGGTTTTACAGGCGGTCCGTTTTTCAGATAGGCAGATGATCGAAAAGCTTGCGGATGAACAAACCGATTGGGATGGGTTGCTAATCGAAGCGGCAACCAACGGCCATGATCATCTTATCGATGCTCTTATCTCCAAAGGTGCCCGCGTTAATACGTTTGAGACGCCGCAGGAAGGTGATCCCTCCTTGGAAGCGAGTCTCGCCTTAACCAAGGCGGTACAGTATGGACACCTGCAAACCGTAGAAAAGCTTTTGGAGTGCGGGGCCAACATCCATCACAAAAGTTTTGACCTGGAGAGGGACAACCTTTACCATGCCTGTTTTTTATATCAGGTCCAGCCGGATATCGGCCGGCAGGTTATCGAGCTGATGCTGCAAAAGGGTGCCGATCTGAACATCATGAGCGCCTACTACCTGACAGCCGTGATGTACACGTTCCCCGAAGGTCCGAGATATAAAGCGGCAGATGATACGGCAATGATGCAACGCTTTATCGATCTGGGCATACCGTTAAATGAGTTGATGACGATCAGCGCTACCGAACAGGAGACCCCACTTATGTATGCGGCCCATATGGGACTGATCAAACCTTTGAGACTCTTAATAGAAGCCGGGGCCGACCTTTGGGGCAGTTTCGAAGGGATCAACGCCTATGACCGGTGGCTGCATCCGGTGCTTATCGACCACCTGATGCCGTGCCAATCCTGCGAGGAGATCGGTAGGATATTGCGTGAGGCAGGTTTGGAG
>JBFEYF010000258.1:0-2572 GCA_041562295.1 Sulfurimonadaceae bacterium | reverse complement strand
GTAAAATCGACATTAACACCCGAAAGTGTACCGTCACGTCCTACATCGGTACAGATGATCGCTTCAACCCCGGCATCTGCAAACTTTCTGGCCAGATCGGTCGCTTTCATAGAGCTCACTTCGCCCCACCCCTCTACGGCTACAAAGCCGTCCACGGCATCGATACCGACGGCAATCGGGTATTTGGCAGCCATATCGATGACAAACTGCGGGTCTTTGACGGCGATAGAACCCAGGATAATACGGTCGATACCCAGTTCCACATAACGCTTGATCGTAGCCTCATCGCGGATACCGCCGCCCAGCTCCATCTTCAGATTACAGTTTTGGCGGATCTTTTCGATCTGCTCAAGATTTTTAGGTTCGCCTGCAAATGCACCGTTGAGATCCACCAGGTGCAGCCAGGTTGAACCCAGCTCTTCAAAACGTTTGGCCACCTGCCACGGCTCATCGCTGTAGATCTTGGCACTATCCATCAACCCCTTGGTCAGACGTACCGCCTGACCATCTTTTAAATCAATTGCGGGAAACAGTTCCACTTTTATCCTTTACAAATTAATGAAATTTTTCAATATTTTCAAGCCGTTTTCATGACTCTTTTCGGGGTGCGGCTGAAAGCCCAAAATATTCTCATTTTGCACGGCCGAAGTAAACTCATAGCCGTAGTGCGTCGTACCGATCGTATATTTCTCTTCGGTCTGGGCATGAAACGAGTGGACAAAATAGAGGTAAAAACTCTCATCCAACCCCTCAAAGAGCTTGGAGTGGTGATGCAAAAAAATCTTGTTCCACCCCATATGCGGCACTTTAAGCGGTGTTTCAAAACGGCTTCGGTCAAATGCCACCACCTCACCGGGGATCAGCCCCAGTCCCTGAGTCATGCCGAACTCCTCACTGCGGTCAAAAAGCAGCTGCATTCCCAGACAGATACCCATCATCCACTTGCCGCTTTGAGCGAACTGTTTGACCGCTTCATCCATACCGTTTTTTTGCAGATGCTCCATCGCATCCCCGTAAGCACCGACCCCGGGCAAAATGATCTTGTCATAAGAGGCAAGCTTGTCAGGATCCGATTCTACGACCGTTTCACTTCCCAAAAGGTTAAAAGCGCCCTTGACACTGGCAAGGTTGCCCATATTGTAATCGATGATTGCAATCACTTAATTTCCTTCCTCATAAGTTAGACGCTTGGTCCAGCGCACATAAACGGCCAAACCGACAAGCAGCATCGCCACACCCGCGATAATATAGACGGCATTGATAATCATGGCCGGATCGGTAATAGCGAACTTAAAGACAAGCATCAACGCCTCGATAGAGAGTGCGATGATGATGGAACCCAAAAACTTGATCATCGTCTTATGGACCCCGTCCGCATGCTGCCTGTGCCGCCCCATGACCTCCTCTTCGAAGATCGTCTTGACCAGATCAAAAATAGCCAGTGACAAAGTCAAAAGGATCGTCGCTTCAAAGATATCTTTGACCTGGATATGTCTGAAGTCGACACCGTGGATCAAAAACTGCTCGATCCCTTTGATAAACAGAAGCAGTGCAACCATCGTCAAGGCAAAAGAGATCGCGGTGTAGGCAATTTTACTTATCTTGCCGAAAAAGGAGTCCGTAGCCGTTGGGTGTGCCAGACGGACAACTTCACTTAAAGGCAGGTCCAAACAGGCTACATAGTGAACCTGGCCCGCTTCGTCAAAGATCGGCTGAGATGCCGTGACCGTCAGCTCATTGGTCAATAAGGAGGGATAGGGGTCCGTTATCGTACATCGGCGCTCTTTCATCGCACGGTAGTAATAGGCGCGGCTTGAACGGGTACTGCCGATATCCTCCTCTTTATCTTTTGCAGGCATATAGGTTGGTGTGATCTGCACACCTTTATGATCCAGGATATAAGCGCCCTCGGCACCGCTTAGGTCACCCATGATCTTTTTAAGTCTCCCGGTGACCGCATCCAGTTGGACATCAGGCAAATGGTTGGGAAGGTTTTTCGAAAAAAGATAACAAAAATAGGCCCGTGCCTTGGTGCGGATTTCTGAAAACTGCTGTATATCCCGGACGACCATCGGCTCCCCTTCCCTTAACTATTTTTGCCATTATAGCTTCAGTTGGGTTAAACTCCTCTAAGTATTACCCAAAGTTGATTTAATTCCTTTTTGGGTATTATTCGATTCATTCATACAACTAAGGAGTGCTTTTGAGAATAGCGATCGTCAGACTTTCTGCCATGGGAGATATCATCAACTCCGCCTTCATTCTCAAAGCGATCAAAGAAAAATATCCGCAAGCAACGGTAGAGTGGTTTTGTGAAGCCGCTTTTGCACCGCTGTTAGAGCACCATCCCTACCTTGATGCGGTGCATACGGTCTCGCTAAAGCAGATCAAAAAAAATAAAAGCTTCAAACTCCTAAAAGAGACGATCCAGAAGCTCAAGGCACTGGGTCCCTATGATAAGGTCATCGACCTTCAGGGACTTGTCAAGTCAGCACTTGTCGCCAAATTTTTGGGTAAAGAGCGGTACGGTTTTGACAAAAAATCGATACGCGAACCCTTTGCCGCGCTCTTT